>CAMTOM010000037.1 GCA_947074125.1 uncultured Desulfovibrionaceae bacterium | reverse complement strand
GCTGTCACTATTGTCCCCATACGCTCTATGCCGATACCTGGCTTTCCAAACATATGGAGCCTGCCACCTTTGCGGCACTATGGCCGCTTATGCAGCGTACCACCAGAATTCACTTGCAGGGCTGGGGCGAACCTTTTATCAATCCGCATTTTATGGACTTTGCCAAACTCGCTTTACGGGCTGGCTGCCGTGTCTCTACAACAACCTGCGGGCTGGTCATAACAGAAGAAATCGCTACACAAATTGTTGCGAGCGGTATTGATATTCTTGCTTTTTCATTGACGGGAACTGACGCAAAAATCAATGACGCACGGGCAAATGTCCCTTTTGCACAGGTTGCAAATGCGATACAGACACTACAAAAAGTACGCAAAAAACGCCTCGGTGTGCATCTGGAACTACACCTGGCGTATCTTTTGTTAGCCTCCAATATTGAGGCTATTCGTGACTTACCCGCTTTGATGGAAGAGTGGGATGTTCATGCTGTTGTTGTCAGCACTCTGGACTATATCCCCACGCCCCACATGCAAAAAGAAGCTTTTCTGCCACATGAGCGCGACAAAATTCGGGAAACTCAGAACATTCTTGATAGTGTTGCAAAAGAAATCAGAGGCGCGGGACGGCAGTTTCATGCGTCACTTCCCGCAGAACAGCCCACCCCAGAATGTCGGGAACGGGCGCACAAAACGCTCTTTGTTGGCGTGGATGGGTCTGTTTCGCCATGCGTCTACCTCAATCTTCCCGCCAACAAAGAAGATCTTCGACGCGAGATTTTTGGCAATATCCGCGATGAAGACCCCTATACTATATGGAATAATGAAGGCTATAGAGGCTTTCGAGATGCCCTTTGCACAGATGAGCCGCCCGCCCCTTGTCGACACTGTGCGAAACGCTATGAGCAGTCCTGCTAGGAACGTCTCATAAAAGATCTGGTGAAAAAATTTTCCGTTTCTCTCTGATCGGCAAAGCTAGCTGCACTATCCGCGCTGTAGCTGTTCCTGCGGGTTCAGGTAAAACATCTTTTTCCAGCCCTGTTCACTCCCGTCAATGCGCCACGGATAGGGAACTACTGTTATCACTTCATAATGCAAATGAGGCATTTTGCCCGCAGCATTGCCCGTTTCCCCCACAGTGCCAATACCCTCACCGCTTTTCACAAGAGAAAATGCAGACACCTTGCGCGACTTCATATGCGAGTAGTAATGCAGGCGCCACTTTGGCCCCAGTACAAAAATCGCATTGCCCCCCCTGGGAAGCTGCCCACTAAAAAGAACCAGCCCTTCTGTCGCGGCAAGAACATTCACCCCAGTACGGGCAAAAATATCAATCCCCTTATGTGTGCCTGATTTTCCCCAAGACCCATGCCAGAACGAATTTTCATTATAATCATGGGCACGCGCACCCTCCACTGGCATCCGCATATTCTGTGGCCAGAGGAAACCAAGCAACAATACAACACACAGCCCCCAAAACTTCATCATGTGCCTCGAAAATACTTTTTTGTTCATCGCGACGCACATATACTCTCCTGTAAAGTATATATGCTCCCCTGCCTTACTCTGGCTTTTCCTTCCGAAACCAGGCGCGCACCACTTCAATAATGACAGGCAACACAGAAATAAAAATAATAAGATAGACAATAAGGCTGAAATTATCACGGGCAAATGGTGTATTCCCCAAGAAATACCCCACAGACACAAGCCCCACAACCCACACAATACAGCCTGTGACATTGAAAAAAAAGAAACGTGCAGGATTCATAATAGCGATACCCGCAACAAAAGGAGCAAAGGTACGCACAATCGGAATAAAGCGAGCCAGAATAATAGCCTTGCCACCATGCTTTTCATAAAACGCGTGAGCATGCAACAAATGCTTTTTTTTGATAAAACGGGTATCCTTTTTAAAAATACCTGGTCCGATCTTCCGCCCTATCGAATAATTGACAGCATCCCCTAAGATACCTGCGGCCAGCAATGTTGCGAGGACTTCAGGATACCCCATCAAACCAGCACCCGCAACAACACCTGAAGCAAAAAGAAGAGAATCACCAGGCAAAAAAGGGGTTACAACAAGACCTGTCTCGCAAAACACTATTGCAAAAAGAATGGCATATATCCATATACCATACTGCGCCACCAGTTCAAAGAGATGCTTGTCAATATTCAATATAAAATCAACGAGATACAAAATAACATCCATGACATTCCCTATTTTTGTATGGTGTTAACAATCATGCGCAATCCCCAAACCTCATTCCCGAATCAAAAGCATCTCTTTGTAATATCTTATTTTTCGACCTTCTCAGGCACAAAAGGAAAAACACTATTGAAAAAATCAAAAAGCAAGGCATTCAGTTTTTTCTGAATGACTTCCCGCTGTTCTGCATTCACAGAATAGCATACTTCAGGCATCTCTTCTTGCAGCGCTGGAGGACATGCCGACATCATCCCTCCATCATTCGCATAAGGCAAGCTTGCAAAATGAGACTTTTCAGAAAAAACAGTTCGAAGATTGTCTGCATGAAAAGGCGCCCTGTCAACATCGTCTGCATCCGCACGTACAAGCAACAATTCCGAAGTAAACGCACCACAGCTTGATGCGGTAAAGAACATGCCATAACCAGGCGCGATCGCGGCAACAGCCCGAATGCGCTCATCTTTTAACACCTCTTTCAAAGGCAAGGCGGCTGCCATCTGACTGAGACGTTTTTTAGCCCATGGTGTGCAGTATACATCTTCCTGTCCCGCCTGCGAACAATAGGCTTCCCAATTTTCTCCCGTCAAACTGGCACCCCCCAGCAGTAATGCTGCTGTCCCTCCGGCACTAAAACCAATCACACCGATTTCTTCACGATTGATAGAAGAAATAAGCTCTTCTCGTGACAATACAATATCCAGAGTGGCTTTCAGGTGTTCTACACGTTTGGTCAACTGCTCCAAAGAAAACACATAACTCATGTCATCTATATTATCTCCGGCATGTGTAGGAGCCACAACAATAAAGCCACGTGCTGCAAGACGTGCTGCTGTTTCATGGTAGGAAAAACGATTTCCAGGAGTCGCATGGGAAAGCAAGAGCAAAGGAAACTTCCCCTCAACAAAGGGACTGTTCCGTGCTGCCTGTAATGTCCAGGGCGTGTACGAAAGCTGTGACGCTTTGCGCGTTGCTGGATACCAGATATTGATATCCAGCCGCAAAGATTTTTCCGGCAGCCATATCCCCAGTGTCCTCAAGCCAGAAGAATAGGAAGGACGCGCATACACAGATGTACTCAATAAAAAAAACACCATTAACAGCACGAGTACATAGCCAGAAAGAATACGCATCCCGCCACAGAACGAGCGCTTTCCAGATATCCAGTGCTGCCTTTGACTGGCGGCAGTAAAAGAAAAACACGACATCACAGTTCTCGCAATCACTCAAAGAAAAAAGGGGACATCTGTCCCCTCGCATAGACACAAACAAAAAACATTAGGGGCAAACCTTGCGCTGTCTCGCATCTTCAATAGCGAAACATTCCCCGCCCTCACATGCTTTTTCATAATTTGTACAGGTATTCTCTTTATCACCCTTGCGCTCAGCCAAAGCACCCAACACATGCCATGCCGTGGGTACATTGCCCTGAGCCAAAGCATAATCGGCATCATTCTGTCCGGCCTTGAGCATTCCAACACGAACCATCACAAGACCACGCCACGCATAATACACAGGCTCTGGCTGCAACTTGATCACTTCAGTCAACTCTTCAAATGCCAGACGGTTATCTCCCTTCTGACTCGCGATCAAAGCCAGCAACGCACGGGAGGGCAAATGTGGCTCTTCCTCTTCTTCCTGTACCCGATTCAAAAACAGTGCTGCTACATTGGTATCCTTGCAGTGTGCACCATCAAAAAGTTTGCCAGCTTTCTCAAAGTTTTCCCGACCTTCTTCTGTTTCTGGCAGCATATCCCATATACTGCGAAGGGGAGCCTTCGAAGACTGTGGTGCAACCACACCTTCACCAATTCCTGCGTCCTGCTTGGAAGAACAGCCTGCCACAAGAACAAATAGGATAACAAATAAAAAAATGTGAAAACGCATAAATTCCCCCACAATATAGGTTGATTTATATTTATTGTAAAACTATATTCCTTTTACTTCAAGTTTACAAGATTTCCTGTCCAAAGCCTTTTGCTAAAGGAGTTTTTCATGCCTTTCAGTTCACACCGAGAAGAGCTTAACACATATTGCAAGCACATTACGGCACTACCAGAGAAGGACACCATACACACGCTCTCTCAAGATGGTTTGCAGCATCTGCTCATACACTGCAACAGTTTTGACAGATATATCGCGCCCAGCAACCCCTTTTTGAAAGAGTTTCTTGAATATATCTGTTCGCCAGAGTTCGACAGAGAAAATATTTTTTCCCTTTTTGAATGTCTGGTCATTTTTTTAGAGAAAAACAACTAAAAACGCAACATACGCTCTTCCCCGCTGAAGAAACGATCCTATATTATTTTGAGACCTGTGGCGAATGGACTCCCCAGGATAATACCCGTATAAGTTTCTGGTACTGGCTGCATCTTCCCGATACATACACCTCAAAAACAGCACATTGAAAATATCATAACTATAAGATTATAAGAGCTGGCGCAGTTGCCCAGCTCTTTTTCTTTTGCTCTTCCTTTGTTTGATGCTGTCCCTCTATAATTTTCTCTTTTCCTCTTCATGAGTATACAAGAATGCACCATAATAAAAAAATGAATGCCACTAACAGTCACTAATATATAGTATTTTTTCATGTTAAATAAATAACTTTCCCATAAGAGCCTCACCCCATTCCCCTAATGAAATTTTTATGCTAGGCTGATAGAAAAAGGTACGCTAAGGAACTAAAGCAAAAGGAGAAGTATGAACACCTCTGACGGAATCAGGAAAGGCTTTTTCCCTGCAGCAGCACGATCGCTCCCTGGCGTGTTGCTTTTTGTGACAGTTGCAGTCGTTGCGTGGTATATTACCCCCAAATTCACTGCCCTGCACCCACAAATACAAAATTTGAATATCAGCAATTTCATTATCGCGATTATTCTGGGGATGATCATTGGCAATACCATTGGTATTCCAGAAATATGCAAACCTGGACTACAGTATTCCACAACCCTGACCAAAACAGGCATTGTCGTCATGGGTTGCAAATATTCTTTTGCTGGCCTCCTCAAAACAGGCTCTGAAGCCTTAATTATTATTGCTGTGTTCCTGTTTACCTCAGCATTCATTCTGATGTGGCTTGGACGTCGGCTTTCCATGTCCCCATCGTTGAGTGCCTGTCTGGCTGCTGGCCTGTCGGTGTGTGGCGTGTCTGCCTGTGTGGCAATCGCGCCTGCTGTACGAGCCAAAAATGAAGATATTGCCTATACTATCGCCGTGGTTCTTCTTTTTGGCCTTCTGGCACTCTTTACCTTTCCTTTCATCGGGCAGATGTTTGACCTTTCTGCCAATCCATTTGGGACTTTTTCAGGCTTCGCTCTTATCAACTCCGCTCCGGTTCTGTCCGCCGGCCTTGCTTGTTGCCAGGATGTGGGTACAGGTGATGGTGTATTCTATTCGTGGTGTCTGTACTGTCTGCCCCTGGTTGTATTGGCTCTGGCTCTCATGACCGCCGCTGCTGATGTCAAGGTACAGGCACAACTGGCCAAGATCAGCAAGTGGAAGCTTATGATGGACAAGTTTCCGGTTTTTGTTCTGGGCTTTCTTGCCGTTGTGATGATCAATACCTTTGATGGCCTTACCGCCTCCCAAGTAAAGCGCGCCAGTGTTTTTATGGATTGGTGTTTCCTCTTGGGCTTTGCAAGTATTGGCCTGACAACACGCCTTGCGGACATTAAGGCGGCAGGATTTTCTGGAGCGGCTCTGGGCTTTATTGTTGCAGGAACAAAAGCCGTATTGGCACTTTTAGTGGTACTGTACTTCTTACAATAAGCAAGCATTTTTAAGGAGAATACAATGTGGGAAAAAATATCCAAAGCCCGCCGGCAGGACATCATTGTGATCTGCTGCGGTCTGGCTCTGATCTTACTGGCCAAAGTATCTGCATAGTGTGCATTCTGGAGCAAAAGCAGAACAAACAAGCACCAGACTGGCATGAAGCACTTGCCTGCGCGCGGCAATGGCAAAGCACAAATCCGGTCAAAATACTGGCCTGTCATATACAGCAGTCTGACCTCTCACACTATGGCAGAATGGATCATCTGGCTCCTGCCTCTGCCATGATTGAGTTTGAAAATTATGTCATGGAAATGAGCCAGGAAAGCGCTGCAAATGCCTTTGCCTCATTATTGAGCGCTGCAGCACAGGAACCTGCTGTCAGTGTGGAAGTGAAAGTTGTTTTCGGAAAAAAAGAACTTCCTGCACTACTGGAAGCGCTCAGTGCGCAAGAAAAAATAGTTCTTTTTGATGCATAGACAGTCCCTTGCCACTGCCTTGAAATACTGGGGAGCCACTGAAAATGGCTCCCTCTTTTTGTATTCTGCCCTGTCATTTTATATCCACTCAATAAAGCACTTCCCCATAACTACGCATACCCTCTGCCCATCCACGCAATTCTCCCCATGTGCACATCTTCTCTCTCAGTTTGAAGACAAGATCATCTGTATTGTTTGCACAATCAAACATATTTTCTCTTAGAGAGTGATTGCATAATCAATTTATCTTCTTTATCAGTGTTTTTACTTCGTTTATTATATAAAGCACAGCTATTTTTATATGCAAACAGTATTTCATATCTACATCACAATATACACATTGTGATTTTATTACCAATCTTTTTTTTGATACATGATTGACACAATAGATATGCCATTGTAGCATAGAGCGTATCACTAATAATCAAAACACGTCCTATGGAGAAACACTCATGATGCCAGCACGTACGTTTCTTCCTCTTCTGCTATGCTTTGTTCTGGGGCTGTCCTGTATCACAACAGGTGCTTTCCCTACATCAGGACAGGCTGCTACAGTGGAAACAACCTCACCAGCTCCCGATAATGCTTTGACAACAGCTCCCAAGGCAGAAACACCTGCCCCCGCAGCACCCGCGAAAAAAATCGCACCTCCCAAACTTCCCGAAGATCCTACCAAGGCCTATATCACTTTGGGAGTTCTTGTTGTTGCTGCGGTACTTTTCTTTACCGAAGTCTTGCCGCTTCCGGTTACAGCCATGCTGGTGCCTTTCGCGCTGAGTATTTTTAGTATTGTTTCTCCCAAAGAAGCTTTTGCCAATTTTGGTGAAACGAATGTGGTTATTTTTATGGCCATGTTTATTCTTGGGCAGGGCACATTCACCACAGGCTTTGCCAATCGCGTTGGTGAACTCACAATCAAGCTCTCCAAAGGCAATGAAACAAAATTATTGCTTTTTTCCATGCTTTCCATAGGCATCCTTTCCGGCTTTTTGAGTAATACCGGAACCGCCGCAGTCGCCCTGCCCATGATTTTGGCCATGTGCGCTGCTGCCAGCATCAATCCCAGTAAAGTTCTTATGCCTGTGGCCTTTGCCTCATCCATGGGGGGTACGATTACCCTTGTCGGAACACCACCGAACCTGCTTATCAACTCAGCCCTGCAACAAATGGGCGCTGAAGCGGGTATAAAGCCTTTTGGCTTTTTTGAATTTGCTCTTTTTGGTGTTCCACTCCTGATGATGGGGCTTGCCTTTTATGCGACCATAGGGCGCAAATTCCTGCCCAAAACATCCCCAAGTATTGACCTTAGTTCTGCAAAAATGGAAAAACCTCTTGAACTGCGAACCAAGAAAATGCCCATTGCCATTGGTATATTCCTTTTTGTGCTTATTGCCATGGCTACAGAAATCATCCCTTTGGTCACCGCAGCCATGCTGGGCGCCATGCTCATGATTATCACGCGCTGCCTCACCATGCGTGAAGGCTTCAGAAGTATCGACTGGACAACTATTTTCCTGTTCGCAGGCATGCTTTCTATGAGTACTGCCATGAACAAATCTGGAGCTGCCGCCATTTTGGCAAGTAATGTCGTGAGTCTGGTTTCAAGTCCCTACGCCATCCTGGGAGCGACATGTATTATCACTGCGGTTATCACAAACTTCATGTCCAACACAGCCACCGCAGCGCTCATGGCACCACTGGCTATCCCCATCGCCATTCAGGGGGGTATTTCTCCCCTGCCCATCGCAATGGGTATTGCCATGTCAGCCTCGGCCTGCTTTCTGACTCCCATTGCCACACCGCCCAATACCCTTGTCTTTGGCCCCGGTAACTATACCTTTATGGACTACTTTAAAGGTGGACTGCTTTTGCAGATACTCAGCTTCCTGCTTTGTATGCTACTTATTCCCATTCTCTGGCCTTTTGACCCCAGCAGCCCCACCGTGTGGCAATCATTGCTCAACTTCTTTTAGGCACTTGTGCAAATGATGTATTGCGACCTCCCCGTCGGAGTACTACAAAAAAGAAAACAATCGCCGCACGTCATTGTGTACGGCGCAAACAAAGGAGCGAACATGGCAGACCTCGTTTCCGTCAGAACAATAAGCAAAACACCGCTTTCAGGTCGTCTGGATCTGTTGCAATCTCTATCAGGTGTTATTCTTGCTTTCTTTGTTCTTGTGCATTTGTGCTTTGTCAGCACAATTCTTCTTGGCCCTTCCATCATGGATGGCCTTGGCTGGCTACTGGAAGAACTGTATCTTGTGCAGATTTTTGGCCCTCTTCTCTTTTTTCTCATTATCTTCCACTTTCTTCTGGCTTCACGTAAAATGCCCTTTATCCCTTGCGGCTTGACTGTTTCACTGCGACATGCACTCGCAATGCGTCTTACAGGCCCCTGGTAGTGGCTTCTTTCGTTTGCTCCCGCTCTCGTTGTTTTTGTTCTTGCCACTTTTTCGTTGGTTGCAGCTCTCCGACTGCTACCCATTC
>CAMTOM010000036.1 GCA_947074125.1 uncultured Desulfovibrionaceae bacterium | reverse complement strand
CGTTGTTTTATCACCCAACAAAATAACTGCCCGTTCATGAATGAAAAAAGCCATGATCCCTCCCGTAGTATGCTATTTTCTTTATTTGCAAAAAGCATAATGCAGCGAGGCTTCCATTGCAATATATTTTAGAGTATTTCCCGTTTTATACGCCTAACAGTTTGATTTATATTGCCTTTAGTGTATGCAACGCTAAATGCAATTGAAATGTTATGCAAGATAATAATTTGTTATTTCTGCATATAAAAATGACAGAATGAAAAGCACTGCGTGTATCGCGATGGCCTTGTGTGGATATAAAAGAAAGTGTGGTGTGTGAGTGCTATTCAAAATCTTGTTGCACACGAACATCGTATGTCGCGCAAGAGGAAATAAGATGGAAATGCCAGAAAAAAGCTGAGGCAAAAACAACACTGAACGCATAAGGATGGTTCAAACAGCGATTACAAAAACAGTAACGCGCCCGCAGAAAGGCATTGAGCCTATACCTTAAAGGCTTTGACGAAACAAGAGCGACTGGCGCAGAGTTTCTTTATCCATAAATTTAACCTCAGCACCAAGCGGAATGCCCTGCGCCAGACGACTGATAGTAATATGAGGGAAACGGCTCCGCAGTAAATTGCAAATGAGTGATGCGGTGTTTTCTGCCTCAACTGTAGCACCCAGCGCAAGAATGAGCTCCTGTATTTCTCCTTCAGCCAGACGGCTGGTCAGACGCTCGGTATCTAAAGAGTCCGCGTCCATATTGTCCAGTGGCGAAAGAAGGCCGCCCAGAATCATATACTGCCCGTGATAAAACCCCCCCTCGCTGAGCGTCAGCATACTGTCCCATTCACTGACAAGACAGAGTGTCTCCCGTCCACGTTCAGGATCAGCGCAAATAGTGCATATTTCTGTTGTCGAAAGACCGCCACAACGCGAACAAAGATGAAGGTTGTCGCGCAAGTCATGAATGGAACGCCCCAAACGGCGCGTTTCTGTCTCAGGCCATTTCAGCAGTATCATGGCGATGCGCATCGCTGACTTGGGGCCAAGTCCTGGAAGTCTGGACAGATGTTCCACCAGCGCCCGTAAGGGTTCGGGGATATGGCTAGGCATGGGGATTATCCTTTGTGTGCCAGTAAAGGCGGCAGGTACGATTGATCATATAGAAAAAAAGAGATGCAAGGCAGGCAGGAAAAAGGGGAAGCGGGGCGCTTCCCCGTGAAGACCTTCAGACAGTAAGTAATTAAAAAACGCCAGGCAGACGGATGCCGCCAGAAATGGCGCTCATTTCGCGTTCCATGCTGTCACGGGCAATACGACCAGCTTCATTCACGGCTGCCATGATGAGATCCTGAAGCATTTCCACGTCACTGCCTTCCAGCGCTTTGGGGTCAATGGTCAGAGCGCGCAGCTCCTGCTTGCCAGAAACAACAGCCTTGACCATGCCACCACCACTGGAAGCTTCAAAAGTCTGTTCGTTCATTTCTTGCTGAAGTTTGGCAATTTTACTTTGCATAACCTGAGCTTGGCGCAGGATATCTCCCATATTTTTCATAACAGTCTCCTTAATGTGATACGATGGCTTTCATATACGCATTTGGCGGGCATGGCAAGAGGGGAGCCACGCTGTCGACACCCTGCGCGGAGAGATAACAACACAGTTTAATGAGCCGAAAAGTCCCTTATTTCTGCTTGGGGGAGCTTTTTAGAGGGGTACAGCGTGTAATGGAGGCGTGAAGAATCTTCAGACAGGGCTGGAGCTCTTCTTTTTGAGCGAACTCCTTAATATGCTGGCTTTCTGACTTGTGCGGTGTGCTGTTATTGCTGATGCGCAAAGTCATATCGTTGTGATGAAAGTCGCGCAAAAGACGCTCCAAAGAGCTTTTGCACTTGTTCAGTTGCGTGTATTGCGTGGAAGAAGTGCAGGAAAGATGGCACTCATGCTCTGTGAGCGTGGCACATAACTGTTTGAGAAGAGGCTGGGGAGGCAGGGTGTCTGCTTCTGTTCGAGCACTGGCGCAGTAAGCACAAAAAGCTGTCCACGGTGTCGCGGGAGGCGCATCCGCATCAGCTCCCCCAGCATCAGCAAGAGAAGGGGCTGGTATACTGGCAATATCCGCTTGCGTGTGGCTGGGATCAGAAGAGGAAGCAGGATCGCTTTCTTCTTTTTCTCCTTCACTGTCCTGCGCGGTTGCCGTTTTTCGACGTGCTGGAGCGCGTGATGTTCGTGGGGCGCTGTCTGTTTGCGACATTGCCGCAGGAGGCGCGTCTTGTTCTGGTGCTGTTGTGGCAGCAGATGCTGCACGGAAAGCAGAAGGGGGAGGTGTGCGCACCGGAGCAGATGTGCTCTGTGGGGCAGCGGAAGTAGTGTTCTCTGAGTGTGAAGGCGCAGAGGCGCTCTGTGCTTCTGTTGCCGTATCAAATTGGCTGAGGGGCAGCAGGCGGGGGAGCATGGCGATATTGACCAGCAAAAGCTCCAAAGCCGCTGAGGGTTCTGGCGTTTGCGCGATACGGCGCTGAGCGTCCAGCGTCATTTGCCAGGCAGCATGAAGGTGTGCTGCACTGAAACGGGACGCTTGTGAGAGCCAGAGACACGCATCATCTTCGGTCAGATCCAAAGCAGGTAAAATGGCTTCCCTGCCTTCGCGCAGGAGAAAAAGTGTGCGCCAAAGCCAGGCAAATTCACGCAGGAAAAAACTGATATCAACCCCCTGATTGAGTAGGGAGCGCAGCAATGTCACCAAGGCACCACAATCCTGTGCGGCAAGCGCATCCAGCATGCCAGTGAGCATATCCTGTCCGGCTAGCCCCAGTACGGCACGTGTGCTG
Source organism: uncultured Desulfovibrionaceae bacterium (assembly GCA_947074125.1). Lineage (GTDB taxonomy): Bacteria > Desulfobacterota > Desulfovibrionia > Desulfovibrionales > Desulfovibrionaceae > JAQVCS01. The sequence continues at coordinate 6,275 of CAMTOM010000036.1, read as the reverse complement.
GTGGCGCTCAAATCCGTTCCCAGCGCAAGAGCCTGATCAAGTAAAGACATGCCATCCCGTACGCTTCCGTTAGCACGTCTGGCAATCAGGCGAACAGCCTCCTCTTCATAGGTGGCTTTTTCGCTTTGGAGAACGCGAGTCAGATGCGCTACAATATCGGCTTCTGCCAGATGTTTGAAAATAAAATGCTGACAGCGGCTGATAATAGTCGCAGGGAACTTATGTGCCTCTGTTGTGGCCAGAATAAACACAACGCGCGCGGGTGGTTCTTCCAGCGTTTTTAAAAGGGCATTGAAGGCGCTACGGGAAAGCATGTGCGCTTCGTCAATAATAAAAATCTTATAGCGTCCTTCCATGGGAGCATAGCCGATATTCTCACGAAGCGCACGGGCATCCTCAACGCTATTATTGGAAGCACCGTCAATTTCTGCCACATCGACATGAATACCCTGTGTGACTTTTCGACACTGCTCACACTGATTGCAGGGATCGCCAGTCGGCGCATTCTGGCAATTGAGTGTTTTGGCGAAAATTCTGGCAAGGGTTGTCTTGCCCACACCGCGTGTACCACTGAAAAGATAGGCCGGAGCCACTCTGTCTTCTGCGGCAGCGCGCGAAAGTACCGTCTTGACCAGATCCTGTCCGGCAACTTCTGCGAAGTTCTGAGGGCGATATTGGGCAGCGAGGGAAACTTTTTTCATGGTGTGCAGTGGGTAAAAGAGAGCGGATTATGATACCGCCGGAAAAGATATCTTTTCCGGCGGTTTTTGTTTTATACAGTATACTTGGTAAGCCAGGAGGCATAGCGCGGATTTTCGCCCTTAACAGCTTGAAAGAACGCGCTCTGGATGCTTTTTGTGACTGGCCCAGCCTTGCCTTGACCGATAATGCGGTTATCTACTTCACGAATGGGTGTCAGTTCTGCCGCAGTGCCACTGAGAAAAGCTTCATCGGCAAGATAAAGTTCATCGCGGGTGAATTGTTGTTCTAGGAGTGTATAGCCAAGATCTTGCGCCACTGTGATGAGAGCATTGCGGGTAATGCCGTCAAGAACAGATGTGAGTGGCGTTGTTTTGATAATGCCATCACGTACGATAAAGATATTTTCGCCCGTTGCTTCGGAAACGAAGCCATTCACGTCCAGCATAATGGCTTCATCATAACCATCTTCCTTGGCTTCTATCTTGGCAAGGATAGAATTGACATAATTGCCGGAAGCCTTGGCTTTGCTCATCAGCGTGTTGACGTGCATACGCGCAAAAGTGCTGACCTTCGTACGAATACCATTTTCAAGGGCTTCAGGGCCAAGATAGGCACCCCAGGGCCAGACAGCAATAATCGTAGAAATCGGGTTATCCCCAGGATACACTCCCATTTCTCCTGCGGCAACAAAGGACAGAGGGCGAATATAGCCAGCGGGCAGCTTATTTGCCTTCAGTGTTTCCAAAATCGCATCAGCGATTTGTTCGGCAGAATAAGGGATGGTAATGCGCAAAATTTTTGCGGAATTTATCAGACGCCTGGCATGTTCCATCAAACGAAATACAGCAGAAGTGCCGTCAGAACATTGATATGCCCGAATACCCTCAAAGACGCCACTACCATAATGCAAGGCATGGGTGAGAACATGAATATTGGCCTCAGCCCAAGGCACCAGTTTGCCATCAAACCAGATAAACTCCGTTTTTTGCATAATGCAACCTCTCAAAGTGGGCTCGTGTGTCACAATAAGACAGTGACACATGGCAAGAAAGTCAGAATATAGAAAAAGCTTCTCAAAGGTCAAGTAGAGAAGCTGCGGACTTGCCATTCCCCTCAGGGGAGAGTACACGATGGCATGGAGAAAAATATGCTTTTGGGTATTGATGTTGGAGGAACGCACACTGATGCGGTTGTGATTGCTGGCCAGCATGTAGTGGCCTCTGCAAAAGTGCCTACGAATACGGCGGATTTGCCTGCTTCGCTTGCATCAGTATTGGAAATACTGGCACAAAAAGCAGATTTGTGCGCCGTCAGTCGGGTGAGCCTGGGAACAACGCTTGCTATCAATGCCCTTGTGCAGGGCAAAACGGAACCTGTGGGGCTTTTGCTGAGCGCGGGGCCAGGGCTTGCCCCATCGCATTTTGCCATGGGAAAGCATGTCATGGTGATTCCTGGTGGGCTTGATCATCGGGGAACAGAAGTGATGCCTTTGCAGTTGGACGGACTGACTGAAATGCTTGATAGCTGGCACAAGGCAGGTGTGCGTGCTTTTGCAGTGGTTGGCAAATTTTCGCCACGCAATGCCGAGCACGAACAGCGCATTGCAGCGGCAGTAACAGAATGGGCTCACCAGCGGCAGATGCCAACTGAAAGCGGCAAAGGACTTTGTATTGTGCAGGGGCACCAGCTTTCAGGACAGCTTAATTTTCCTCGCCGCATCGCAACAGCGTATTATAATGCCGCCGCCAATCGCTTGCAGAATATTTTTTTAGACGCGGTAGATCAGGTACTTGCGACGATGGGGATCACAGCCCAGGTATGCTTGTTACGAGCTGATGGGGGTTCTCTTCCCAGTGCGCTTGCGCGAAAGGAGCCAGTAGCTTCCATTCTCTCTGGCCCCGCAGCCAGTGTAATGGGAGTGCTTTCCTTGTGTTCTGACGCCGTTCAAGGCGACGCCTTGCTGCTTGATATTGGCGGAACAACAACAGACATAGCGCTCTATGCAGCAGGATCGCCTGTGCTGGATCAACGGGGAATGCTGCTGGATGGGCGGCGGACTTTGGTACGTTCGCTCGCATCCATTTCTATTGGCATTGGTGGAGATTCTGCATTACGTCTTGTCTCCGCGGATTCTGTATCAGGTAAGCAAGCTTTTGGTGAAATGCGTGTAGGGCCAGAGCGTGCAGGTGTTGCTGCTGCGTTTGGCGGTGAAGTCACAACCTTGCTGGATGCGTACAACATCCTTTCTGAAGTGGGGTCAGGAGACATATGTGCTTCCCGCAAGGCAATGGAAAATTTGCTTGTGGCGAGCTCATGTACCGCGTTACTCGTTGAAGATATTGCCCGTATGGCGATAGAAAATGCACAAAAGCAAATACGCGAAGCTGTGAGCAGCTTGCTGGCGCGTTGTAATGCAGAGCCTGTATACACCCTCAAAGAATTATTGGGAGCACGTGAAATAGTGCCAACAACAATATGTCTTGTAGGAGGACCTGCGGCAATCATGGCGCCTTTTTTGGAAGTTGCGTTGGGCGTGCCTGTGCTGGTTCCTGCACATTCCGAAGTTGCGAATGCGGTGGGGGCTGCGGTGACATTGCCCACAGCACAAATAGAATTACTGGCAGACACTGGACGGCGTCAGGCTTGGATTCCTGTGCTCGATAAAAAGAACCAGATTTCTGCATCGTATGGTGTGCGTGAGGCGCAGGCAGAAGCAGAGACCGCCCTCAAAGAGTATTTGCACCATGAGGGATGGGAAGACAGAGCCGTGACAGTGGTCGTGTCGGAAATGTTTGCCACGCTGGATGACAGAGGGCGCAGCAGTAAGGATATTCGTGTACTGTGTCAGGCGGTACCTGAAATAGCTTCTGTTGTGTTATAGCAGAAAGAGAATGTTTTTCGTACCTTGATACTCTTTTCTTTTTGACATGTTACCGCTATGGGGCAGTGTATAACTGCAAAATTCTATTAAGGAGTAGTATAATGGAATCATTGCAATGTCCTTCTTGCAAAAAACAAATATCCGCAATGGACAGAAAATGTCCTGCATGTGGACAGAAAATATCATTGTTGCGTGAAGTAAAAAGAAATATTGAAGAAAGCCGATTTGCATTGGCAGGCTTGGTTATTATCATGGTGTTGCTGCTTGGTGTGGCGTGGTATGTCCGTATGGAAACAGGATGGAAATGGATAATCTATATTGCGATTATTTTCGAAGTTCCCCTGGTTCCATGGGTATTGCGTTTGGCCTATTTGAAAGCCGCACCGCCAGAAAACAAAGAAGCGCAATCACAGCAACAAAATTCAGATCAACAGAATAGTGGGGAATAATACATAGTATGGATGTTGTTCTGTTCGAGCCTGAAATCCCACCGAATACGGGCAATATTGCACGTTTATGTGCGGCAACTGGAACTCGTTTGCACTTGGTCGGTACCTTGGGTTTTTCGCTGGATGATAAATATCTGAAGCGTGCTGGTCTGGATTATTGGCCACATGTAGAAAAGTACGTCTGGCCAGACATGGATGCCTATCTGTGCGAAGCTGGACGGGGGCGACGTCTCGTGATGACCTCTTCAAAGCGAGGAATGTCTTTGCAAGATTTTGTGTTCAGCGCACAGGATAGTTTGGTTTTTGGGCCAGAAACACGTGGTTTGCCGGAACAGATTCTTTCTCTTTCAGAACATCGGGTGCGTATTCCCATTCGCTCAGTAGTACGCAGTCTTAATCTTTCTACTGCTGCAGGTATTGTACTGTATACAGCACTTATACAATGCCAGTTGCTGGATGACCTGGATGTGAAGAGCGGAGCATAATAGTTATCATCGCATGTGCTTTCCCTTGAAAATAAAAAATCCATGAAAAAAAATTCCCCATAATCTGCAACGCCTGCTTATGGGGAATTGTTATAGTGAGAAGATTCAGAGGCCTTGTGGGAATTCTCTTTATGATTTTTCAAAAACACTTGCAGGGCGCCATTTCCAGAAGAGAAGCAGCAGCGGAATAAGCCCTAAAGCTTCTGCAAGTTCGCGAGGCACATAAGAGCTCGCACCATACCAAAGCAGCACAGCGCAGGCACTTGCCAGAAGCATAAGTATCCATTGGATGAGCGACATTGGACGAACAGTTATCTGAAAAAAGCTTACTGTGAGAATGGCTACCCAAACTTTTGTCAAAGTGAGCGCAAGAGCCGCACCTTCAAGAGGGTAAAGTGGGATAAGCCAAAAACAGAGAGTAACATTAAGAAGAAGACCGCTTAAATAGAAAATGAGCAACAGGCGCTGGCGGCACATACCTATCATGGCGTATGCAGCAAGGTTATGCAGAAAGGCTGTCGCAAGGCATGGAGTGAGGAGTTGCTGGACAATAACGGCATTGGTGAAGTTGTTGCCATATATAAAGGGAAGAAAGCGGTCGCTTTCAACACAGACAAGAAAAATAAGTGGGAGAGAGGCAGCCCAAAGGGAGCGGGCAGTCTGTCCTGCAAGTGTTCTGAAGGCATCTTTATTATCGCGCCAGTATTGCGTTAGAAGGGGGAAAATAACTTTTCCAAGGAGGGCACTGGAAACGAGAACAGAGAGCCCTTCAATAGTTTCCCACGCCACACTATATGCACCAACGGCCGCATCTCCTCCGTATTTCTTAAGAAAAAATACATTGAGCTTATTGTATACCATGGCGCATGCGGCCATACAGGTGAAGATGAGACCACTTTTCATCTGGCGAGCCAGATCTACAAGATGTGCCAGGCAAAATGCGCTGAACGGATTCTGCCCCAAGGCGCGTTGCGCGAGAATCAGACAAATAAGGGATTCGATTGGTTTATATAACGCAATGTAGAGAGGAGAAGCCTGACAGAGAACAAGGATAATACCTGTTCCTATGCCAATGATGGTTGCCGGAACACGGATGCGCATTTCAACATCCTGACGGCCTCGAGCCTGACAGAGTGCGAAGAAAGAATCCGTCACACCATCAAGCCCCAATCCCAGAGCAATGAGAAGTACAGTATATTGTAATTCTGGTGTGTAGTCCTGCCAGAGTGTGATGCTCCATGTGACCAGAAGGGCGATGCAGAGCAAAAAACATTTGAGCCAGGTTACTTTGCTGAGAAGAAGACGTGGCGGCGTCTCTCGGCGGGCAAAACTGGAAAGAAGAAAATCATTCAAGCCCACATCGGCAGCAGTGCGTACTAGGTAGCCATACGACAGGGCGAGCATAATCTGACCAAGAATATCCTGGCTGTATCGAGCTAGCAGGATAGTGAAAATGGTCCATGAAACATCCCTTGTCCATTGTGCGCCAAGAATATAGCCAAGACGCTGTGGGATGCTTTTTAACTTCGCCATGTGTGCTCCGAAAAAGAAAAACAGCAAAAACTGATTCAAAAGATCTGACAAAAAAACAGAAAGGAGTCCAGGACTCCCAACGAAAAAGGAGCCGACGAAAGCGGCTCTTTTAGCGATTTATTTATTCTTTGTTCCCACTAATATGTACGATTGCTTTGAAACCAGGCTTAAGCTCAAGGTCTGGGTTGGGAAAGCTCAGTTCAACAGCATAGTATGAAGGATTGG
>CAMTOM010000035.1 GCA_947074125.1 uncultured Desulfovibrionaceae bacterium | reverse complement strand
GCGATATTGCCCACAAGCAAGCCTGAGCTGGTCTGACTGTCAGGGGCTGTGGGGATATTTTTTTTCTGTGGCAAAAATCGGGCGCGTGTGACCGGACGCCCCAAGGCCATTTGCAGGATTTCTTCTGCCATTTTGCGCGATTGAGAATCTTGCGGATTGTCACGCAAAATGCGGTATGCGGTCACAACATGGTAGACATAGTGTGGGCCTTTTTTGCGCCCTTCGATTTTCCATGAGCGCAGATGCGGCACGCTATGCAGTGTTTTTGCCAGCACATCAAGAGACAGATCAAGACAGGAAAAATAGCGACCGCTGTGCGCTTTGCCTCTGGGGCGTTCAGGGCGCTGACGGGGGTCTCGTGCAGAAGAATATGCGCCTTTTGCGCGTTTGTCCCGCGTTTGTTCAGAGCGTTTGGCGGGTGTTTTTTCATATTTGGCTGCTGCCAGCATGGCTGAAGCGCCACCCTGGGTATAGACTCTGCGGCATGGCTGCACACAGCGACCGCGCAAACCGCTTTTGCCGCCCATATAGCTTGACCAGTAGCAGCGACCGGAAACGCAGTAGCAGAGGGCTCCGTGGACAAAACACTCTAAATCAAGACCGTCAGGGCAGGCTTCGCCCATGAGGCGTATTTCATCAATGGAAAGCTCACGGGGTAGGATAACACGTGAGGCGCCGAGTTTCTGGGCTTCATGCAAAGCCGCAGGATGTGTCAGGTTGCCCAGTGTGGAAAGGTGCAGTCCTCCCGTAAAGCCCGCCTGACGAGCCAGATCAAGAAGTGCAGGATCCTGTATGATCAGGGCATCTGGATGCACATCCCGTACAAGACGCGCCACAAGACGATACGCGCTTGCGGTGTCTTCCGGCTTGAGTAAAACATTCATGGCAACATGCACACGCACGCCTTCGCTGTGTGCCAGATCTGTGAGTCTGGCAAGGTCACTGACAGCAAAGTTGTCTGCCTGCATACGGGCGGAGAAGTGTTTGAGTCCCAGATAGATGGCATCGGCTCCAGCGGCAAGAGCAGCCAGAAAACAGGTACTGTCTCCAGCCGGAGCAAGAATTTCTGGGGTATGGGCATCAGCAGATATAGGAAGGGTGTCGTGCATATGGCAATAATGGTTATATTTTATAGTAGTTGCGATACCATGCAACGAACTCTTGAATGCCCTTGGCGAGGGGGGTTCGTGGTGCAAAGTCTGTCAGAGCGGCAAGGTCATCAATATCAGCATATGTGGCTTCCACATCGCCAGGCTGCATGGGGAGCAGATCTTTTTTTGCCGTCATACCCAGTGCATCTTCCAGAGTCTTGATGAAAACATTAAGCTCGATGGCATTGTTATTGCCGATATTATAAATACGCCACGGCGCGGCACTGGTTGCAGGGTCAGGATGTGCGGCATCCCATTTGGGTGTGGGTGCAGGTGGCAGGGGCAGGAGGCGCATAACGCCTTCCACAATATCGTCAATATAGGTAAAGTCACGGCGCATACGTCCTTCATTGAAGACTTTGATGGGTTTGCCCTGAACAATGGCTGTGGTGAAGAGGTGCAAGGCCATGTCTGGGCGTCCCCATGGGCCGTAGACGGTAAAAAAGCGCAATCCTGTACAGGGAATGCTGTACAGATGGCTGTAACTGTGTGCCATGAGTTCATTACTGCGTTTGGTCGCAGCATAAAGGCTGACGGGGTGATTTGCTTCCCTGTGCGGTGAAAAGGGCTGTGTGGTGTTCAGTCCATAGACAGAGCTTGAAGAGGCAAAGACGAGATGTTCCACGCCATTGTGACGACATCCTTCCAGAATATTACCAAAGCCCACAAGGTTGGATTGCACATAGGCCAGAGGATTTTGGAGGCTGTAGCGTACGCCTGCCTGCGCTGCCAGATTGACCACATGCGTAAAGCGTTCTGTGGCAAAAAGCTTTTCCATGCCTTCAGTATCGGCAATGTCCAGTGTGACAGAGCGGAAAGCAGGATACGCGTGCAGCAGGGCAAGACGATCCTGCTTCAGACGAACATCATAATAGTCATTGAGATTGTCAATCCCGACGACCGTATGTCCGGCATCAAGCAGGCGTTGTGAGAGAAAAAAACCAATAAAGCCGGCTGCGCCGGTCACAAGCACATGCATAGGCACCCCAAAACATCAGAGCCGAGCAAACGCACAGAGAAAAAAGGCGGCAGCGGCAGTTGGTGATATGCGCATGACAACAAACAGTCAGCGCCTGTCAAGGATAGGGTAGATGTGCGCCAGACGCAAGAGAACTTTACCATGCTGAAAAGGGCTTGTAAGCTATTGTCAGGCACCGTATACTATTGAGAAAGAAGGGATTCAGGATGATAAAAAAAGAAAAAAATACTTCAGGGAAAGCCACTTCTGAGGAAAATCAGAAGCAGGAAAAGGTTCGGCAGTCGATCAGTACGCTTTGGCTGGAAAGCCAGCATAAAGATTTACTGTTTTACCTTGCAGTGGCTATTTTCTTTCTGGAGTTGATTGTTGGTGGTGTTGCGTTTTTCTATGGATTGATTCACGCCGTGCCCGATCCGCAAGGGGGACCGCCCCGTTTTCAATTTCCCTGGCTTGCCTATGTGCTGGCGGCGGTATTGGCTCCTGCGGTGCTCCTTTTGATTGTTCATCTGGCTGGAGTCGGTCTTTTCCATTCCCTGCGTCGCAGTGAAGAGGAGGATGAGGCCTGGCGGCGTCAGCTTCCAGAGCGTTTGCGTAAAGTATATGCCATTATTCAGGGCGCACCTACTGTGGTGCTTCTTGTCGGTCTGCTTCTTCTGGGGGCGGCATTGGTGTATATTGATGGTGCGGTGAGCGCAGTGTTTCGTCTTGGAGGGGCTCTTGAGCCCTATCTGCCCTGGATTATCGGGGGCATTGTCGCAACCTTCTGTATTGGCTATGTCGCCCGCATATGGCTTGTGTATCGCAGCAAGCGTCTGGAGCAGGAATATGCTTTCCGGCGTGACGTGCTGGAGCGTACAGGCATTATCATTGTTGACAGGGGAAGCATGCAGTTGCCGCCGCTGGAGGCGGGAATGGAGGCATTGCCAGGTGCTGCGGTAGACAGGGGTGATACAGGTACCCTGCCCCCAGGAACAGTGCCCGCAGGGGAAGGCGAAATTTTGGATGTGACTCCTGAAGAGGGAGAGGCATCGAATGGACAGTCACGCTAAAACTGGACAAGGTACGCGTTGCCAGTAAAAGCAGTTGATGAGGCTGTGTAGGGGAATGATGCTGTAACAGAAGGCTGGTAGATATACCAGCCTTCTTTGTGTTTATATAGTCTTGCTATTGGTGTGAGTGCTGTCAGCAAGCATCACGCGAGTGTGCTGTTATGGGCACAGGCGTGCGGGGTCGAGAGTGAATTCACACGCCTGCTTTTCTGTCCAGGCTTTTCTGTCTGGCTCAGGTGTGCAGGCAAGGTCTTCCAAAAGTGCCGTTGTTCCATTTGATGTGCATACCAGCACGTGAGAAGTCTGTTCTGTGCGGCGTACCTGCACAAGGCTCTTTGCGAAGGGTTCACAGAGGGCTTTGTCTTTTTCGCAGGCGCGGCGCAGCAGTTCTGCACCAGAAACGCTAGGATCGGATTCAAGCCAATGCTCACCTTCGATAGCAGAAGTAAGGCGGCGTATTGCTATGGTTTGTCGTTCCATGTCACTTTGGCTGCTAGGGCTTGGTGTTGGTACGCAGGCATAGGTGAACAATGAAGCCAGCAAACATGCGAGGAGAAGCGTTGCGCGATACATAATCAGACCTCCCAAAAAGTCAGTTTTCCTTCTTCGTCCTTGCCAGTATCCAGATTCCAGTTGCGCAAAGGAGCAAGATCGACGGTTTCATTTGTCAGAGTGGCGCGGAGTGCGAGATCCCAGAATGAGAGAATGTGCCGCTCTGTTTTTTCCAGAAGATCTGCGTAGTTCATGGTGGCATTGCCTGGGACGCGCAGGTTGAGAAGATAGCGATTATCTGGTGTTGCGGGATAGATCAGCCCTGAATTCTGTCCGACATGGCGGGACCAGGCGAGGAGTTTGCCTGGCGCTGCGGCACTGATCAGTGCGCGGAAGCTTTTGTGCCAGTCATTGAATCGGGGGGGAGCGCTTGTGAAGCGTTTTCTGTCGGCATTTTGCAGCATGGCTTTCCATATGGTCGTGATATCAGTGTCCAGCTTGTTTTTATCCTGAGGGGTGCCACAAGTGCCGATGCCGTCCTTGAGAAAGGCATTGGTGTGAATTTTACCAATGCCGAGTACTTGATAGACAAAAACATCCTGGTGCATTTCACAGACGCGGTGTGCGGTCTTGTTTTGCTCATAAGGCCCAACAAGGAGATTGACGACAGGGTGAACTGTGGCGTCTGCGATGACGTGGGAGAGGAATCCAAGGAACCAGGCCAGTGGTTTGTAGCGTTCGTGTAATGGGTATTTACGCAGCCGGAGAAGTCCCGCCTTGAGGCAGAGGTCAACGCCAGTATAATGCATAACTTCAGCCCATGCTTTTGAATAGGCCGTGGGGTGCAGATAGGGATAGTCCGGACTGACAGCACCAAGCTCAAAAAATTTTGTATACATCAGAAGCGGGGCAAGCTGTTGTCTGGTGAGACCGCCAAGCCCTTCGAGGCGTGACGGCGTGCTCAGGCGTGTTGCCATGGTAAGATGCGCATAGGCTCCTGGCATAGAGCGACCTCCTTATGTGATGTGTTATGCAAAAATATGATATAATACAAAAAATATTTTCTCTTTCAGGATGGCTTATTATTTGTAAAATGTCTACTCTGTGCACGCACTAATATAAAGAGTTATGATATTGTGATATTGCAATAATATGTAATAATATACTACTGCATATAAAGATGATAAAATACTGTGGCGGTGTTGTGGATTGTAATATGAAAGGTGCATGACCATAAAACCCATCCGACGGTATCATCGGATGGGCTCAGGAGATCGGAGAGAAGCTTGCACAGCATCATTTTTTATTGGTATGGAAATATAATGACGTGTCTCTCCGTGAAGCATTTGCGGTGTAAGGATAACCGCAGTCAATGCAGGGAACTGGTGTTGTTTTCAGCCGATACCAGCAGAAAAAATAAATACTAGTGATGCGCTTCCAGCAGTGCCAGCAATTGCTTGGCCGTGCCAGGACGTGGATTGTTGCCCATCAGGCGGGCTGAGGCCGCAGCGCGTTCAGCGATGCCAGGCAGGTCTTCTCTTTTCACGCCATAAGGGGCGAGACCGATTTTTATATCGAGGTCTTCAAGCAGGTCACACATACGACCAGGAGCGCGGCGTGCGAGCTCAAGAGTGTCGCCATATTCTTCTTCGCCAAGAATGACAGCGATGCGGGCATATTTTTCTGGATTGGCCATGATATTGTATTCCATGCCCATTGGCGCAAGGCAGGCCATGAGAAGACCGTGGGGCAGATTGTAGCTGCGGGGAACTGCTGTGCCCACAGCGTGAATGATGCCATTTTGTGTATTCCCAAAGCCAATACCAGCCAGTGCTGAAGCATAGAGCATATCAGCGCGAGCCTGAATATTGCCACCATCAACATACGCACGGCGGATGCTCTTGGCGACAAGTTGCATGGCCTGAATATTCTGGGCGTCGGTAAAGGATGTTGCTGCGCGTCCAACAAAGGATTCCATCGCGTGCACAAAAGCATCAATGCCCGTTGTGGATGTCACATGAGGGGGCAGACCGATGGTGAGTTCGGGGTCAAGCAGTACGGCTTTGGCAAACATGTAATCACTTACAACGCCAAGTTTGGCACCGCTGGCTTTGTCAGAAAGAACAGAAATGGATGTCATTTCGCTGCCAGTTCCTGCCGTTGTGGGAATCATAATGGTGGGCATGCATGCCTGGGGCACTTTATTCACGCCAAAATACTGTTCAATGGGTGCGGGGTTGGTCATGAGCACGCAAGCCGCTTTGGCGCTATCCAGCGCAGAACCACCGCCCAGACCAATGATCAGCTCAGCCTTGAAAGCCAGAGCTTCTTTGGCGATGCGCTCAATGGATGCGGCAGAAGGTTCCAGTTCGGCTTCAGCAAAAAGACCACAGGGAACGCCCGCTTTTTCCAGCGATTCCATAGCCCCCTTATGCAGACCAAGTTTTTCAAGACTGGGATCGGTAATAAGGAAAGCCCTGCTTGCTCCAAGACTTTTAGCCAGTGCGCCGCATTCAGAAACGGCACCAGCACCATAAACAATTTTATTTATACTGTGAAAGGTATTCATGGAAGGACTCTCCTTTTGCAATGATCTTTGAGAAATATGTGTGGTTATTTATGGGGTCGGGCAGGGGGAGCTGCTCCCCTGCCCGACATGGCAAAACGTAACTGGATAGTATGCGTCCTGCTATTATTGCTGGGAATAAGGAAGGAGGACGCTTCAGAACTAGACAGAAGCAATAGCTTCTTTCAGGGTATCAACAATGCGGTCAAGCTCTGCCTGTGTCACCACATATGCAGGAGCCATATTGATGATATTGTTCATGTTGGGTACGCTGCGATTCATTTTGCCAAGGAGGACGCCCTTTCCGGCGCAGTAGCCCATGATTTTGCCAATGACGCTTTCATCAACAGGCTCTTTGCTCTGTTTGTCCTTGACAAATTCAATGCCGGCAAAAAGGCCTCTGCCGCGTACTTCCAGAACACTGGGCAGGCTTTCAAGCTCTTTCAGGCGCTTCACGAGGTAGTCGCCCTTCTCGACGACACTATCAAGCAGATTTTCACGCTCAATGATATCGACATTTTCAAGACCCGCAGCGCATGAGCCAGCACAGCCGCCATAGGTACTGATGTCACGGAAATAGTTCACTCTGTCAGCAGGATCTGTCAGGAAGGCGTCATAAATTTCCTGCTTGACGACCGTTGCGGAAAGAGGCTGGTAAGCACTTGCCATTCCTTTGGCCATGGTGACGATGTCAGGCTGTACGTCAAAGTGCTGATAGCCAAACCATTTGCCTGTACGGCCAAAACCACAGACCACTTCATCCATAATCAGCAACACGTTATGGCGTGCGCAGATTTCCTGAACTTTGGGGAAGTATTCGGGTACAGGTATCAGAATACCACCGCCAGCGGTAATGGGCTCTACAATAAATGCCGCAACGGTTTCTGGACCTTCGTTCAGGATGGTTCTTTCGACGGCATCAGCGCAGTCGATATTACAGGAAGGATATGTTTTGCCCAAAGGACAGCGTGTGCAGTTGCATTCGCATGTTTGCACAAAGCCAGGCACCAGAGGACCAAAGCCCATACGGCGTTCTTCCTGACCTGTTGCGGACAGTGCAGCCAGGGTTGTGCCGTGGTAATCGCGGTAGCGATAAAGGATTTTATGCTTGTCGGTTCCGTATTTCATACGGCCGTACTGGCGAGCCAGTTTGAAAGCTTTTTCGTTGGCTTCAGAACCGGAGTTGGAAAAATATACTTTGCGCTGTGCTCCGGGCATGATTTCTGTGATTTTTGCTGCCAGTTGGATAGCGGGGATATTGCCAGCAGAGAGAGCGAAGTAGGGCATTTCTTCAAGCTGTTTTTTGACAGCTTCTGCGATAGTCTTGCGACCATAGCCAACATTAACGCACCAAACACCCCCAGAAGTGGCATCCAAAAAGGCTTTGCCATGAATATTGTACACAGTGCAGCCCTCACCTTTAACCCAAACAGGTGGTTCACCTTCAAGGTAGACCTTGTGCTGGGTGAGATGATGCATCATGCAGTCCTTATCCATCTGAATAATATTTTTGATGTCCATGGCGTATTCCTTGCGATAGTGGCGGTTATTGTGTGGTAAATGTACAGGGGAGAGACCTGCGGTCTCAGGGCTCTCCCCTTTGTGCTTCAGTCCTTTGAGGAAGGGTTACAGGGACGAAGCATGAGCGTCTCCGGAGGAGATCATTTAGATCATCTGTTCTGCTGGCGTGTAGGGCAGCTTCAGGGCTTCGCATACAGAAGCGAAGGTGCATTTGCCGCCAACGGTGTTCAGACCGCGCAAGAGAGCGATGTCGTCTTTGCAAGCCTGCTTCCAGCCCTTATTGGCCAGAGCCAGCATATAGGGCATGGTGGCATTGGTCAGCGCAAAGGTGGATGTGCGTGCCACAGCGCCAGGCATGTTGCCTACAGAGTAGTGTACCACATCATGCTGGATGAAAGTAGGATTGTCATGATATGTGGGACCGTGCTTGGCTGTGGTTTCAATGCAACCACCCTGGTCGATAGCCACGTCAACAATGGCAGCGCCTTTCTTCATGGTTTTGACCATTGCTTCGGTGACCAGTTTTGGGGTCAGAGCGCCAGGAATAAGAACAGAACCGATAAGCAGATCTGCTTCTTTCACAGCTTCAGCAACGTTGAAAGAGTTGGAAGCCAGGGTCTGGAGACGGCCTTCATAAATGTCATCCAACTGGCGCAGGCGGTTCAGGTTGCTGTCAACAACAGTGACGCGAGCACCCATACCCATGGCAACTTTTGCAGAAGCAATACCCACAACGCCAGCACCAATAACAACAACATGTGCTGCTTTCACGCCAGCAGTGCCGCCCAGCAACAGTCCCATGCCGCCTTCTTTCTTGGTGAGCATCTGGGCACCAACCTGAGTAGCCATGCGACCAGCAACTTCAGACATGGGGGAAAGCAAAGGCAGTGTGCGGTCAGCAGGCTGCACGGTTTCATAAGCAACGCCAACAACTTTCTTGTCGAGCAATGCTTTGGTCAGTGCAGGTTCTGGAGCAAGGTGCAGGTAGGTGAAGAGCAGCAGGCCTTCATGGAAAAGAGCGTATTCTGGCTCAAGAGGTTCTTTTACCTTAACAACCATCTCGCATTCCCAGCACTCAGCAGCAGTTTCCACAATCTGTGCGCCAGCAGCAATGTATTCTTCATTGCTGATCATGCTGCCATTACCGGCATTTTTCTGTACGCGAACCTTGTGGCCAGCTTCTACAAGAGCCTTGACTCCAGCAGGGGTGATACCAACACGGTTTTCCAGTTTTTTGATTTCGGTAGGGATTCCAACAAGCATGCTTCGTCTCCTGAAATATTTTTTTGATAGTGATATGTAGTTTCTCGGCGACAGACCGGGGAAATAGCATTTGTTCTTGTGAGATAAGTAGCAAG
>CAMTOM010000034.1 GCA_947074125.1 uncultured Desulfovibrionaceae bacterium | reverse complement strand
GCCTGATCCACTTACCTGTAGGTTCTCTCTCCTCCTGCATGGTAATCTTAGCAGGCAAAAGACTCTGGGTTCTCTCCCCCGAGTCCTTAGAGACCCCGTACACATCGCTACGGAGTCTTTTTTTATAACAAAAACTGACGCACAGAAAAACTAATGCCCCTACTCCCCTTGTCTCTATCAGCTCAGAAAAGCCTGGCAGTAACGCTCATATGAAGCAAGCAAGCACCTATGGGATTCCTGGAAATCAGCAAAAGAAAAGACTTCAAGTGTCACGACCCAAGAAAATCCTTCTCTCCACAAAGGAAAGAAAAAAGCATCAATATCATGCTGTGCCATATGGGATAATGAAACATGATCACGAACCTTGCCAGATGGCAGTTCTTTCAGACCATGTACATGCAGAATACGTAATGCTGGTCTCCACGTATCCAAAAGAAGTTCAGGCTTTCCTCCGTCTTTCCATATATGCCCCCCATCCAGACAGCGTGACAGGTGTAGCTCTTCAACCCAATAATCCCAAAAATCAGTTCTATATCCTTCAAGGTTTTCTATGCAAAGACAGTGAGCAGGCACAGAGCACAGCATCTCTTCCAGCGCACGTATAACATATTCTCTTTCCCTTTCTCCTATATGCTTCTGATCTGGAAAATCAATATGCAAGACAAAACTGTGTAAAGGCAATGATGCCACACATTCAAAAGCACGGCAAACATGTTCTGTGAGTAAACGGGCTGTGGCTGGTGTGCCACAATGAGCATCGACGGGCAGATGCGCATGGGCACTCGCCCCTTCTCCATTTAAGATATGTTTTATTTCGAGGATTTCCAAATGGCTCGGCAAAAAGTCACCTTGCGCACCCGTTTCAAGGAGGAGCAAAGCCACATCATCACAATGCTGTGCTGTGAAACGTACCGCAGGGACATAGTGTTCGTGAAGCAAAAAAGAAGTACCGCCAAGACGTAATGAAGGGAGAGAGTATTTCATGTGCTGTTCTCAAAAGTCGTGTTTGTTATCGCAGACAAAAGAAAAGCAATGCCGCACATTCCCCCATCTCAATAAGGCAGCCAAAGACATCACCTGTCACACCACCAAGGCGCTGACAGGCAATCTTGACTATCAACATACCGAGCAATAATACGCCAAGAAGTACCCCCAATCCCTTCCAGCCTAACAACAGGCACACGAATACAAGAGGCAGTATCGCATATATACGATGGCGTATACTGGCATCATACCGCATTGATGCGCCAAGCCCGTCAGGGCGTGCGCGGGGAAAATACATGGCAACAAGCACAAGTGCCCTGCCTGACATTGCCGAAAAAGCACACAAAAGAAAGATATGCCAGAGACTGGCAACGTCTGATACCATATCCTGCCGCCATGATAAGCCTTCCAATATCGAAGTGAGAGTCGCCACTTTACAAAGCAAAACACAAAAAAGCGCGATAGCTCCAAACGTACCCAGGCGGGAGTCTTTCATAATTTCCAGACGCCGTGCCGCATCACTTTCTATCCCAAGTCCGTCTCCGCAGTCAGCCACCCCATCCAGATGCAAACCTCCAGTAACCGCTATCCATACCACACAGCCTATCATCCCACAAAGAAGAGGAGGTAAGAAGAGAGCGCTAAAAGCAATACTCAGCGCGACAAGCGCCCCTATCACAAGTCCGACAGCAGGAAGGTAGTTTGCCGTATCTTTAAAAGAATCCATCGCCACCCTTCCTACAGGAAGGCGGGTAAAAAAAGCCAGCGCGGCACGAAAATCATTCAGTATTCCCATACTGCCTCACACGACAAGAAATAATAGTGCCAAGAGTATGGCTGCGGTAAGTGATGCGCGCCACATCAACAGTACAGCATCACGGATATGACGTGGGGAAGCGTTCATGTCTCCCTCACCCAAAAAAGGATGCTCCACAACGAAAGATCCATAATGAACAGTACCGCCCAGTTTAAGCCCTAAAGCTCCCGCAAAGGCAGCTTCGCTCCATGCAGAATTGGGACTGCTATGGGCATGGCGAAACTTCCACCCTACAGACAGTGCTTGTGCGCTCTTCAGGCCTGGAACGAGGTATGAAGCCAGTACAATACATAACAAGGCAAAACGTGCGGGGAAAAAATTCATGATGTCGTCCAGACGAGCCGCACACATCCCAAAACGGCGATAATACTCATTACGCTTGCCCCACATGGCATCCAGTGTATTGACAGCACGATGCAACACCGCCAGAGCAGCAGCAAGAGGGTATCCCCCAACAAACAAACCAACGCCAGCCCAGAACAGCGTAGCAATAACGCCATCTGTCACATTTTCTCCCACACTTTCCACACAGGCTCGTGCGACACCAGGCGCGTCCAGACTGTCAGTATTGCTCCCCACAAGAAGAGATACCGCCTGACGTGCTTTTTCCAGCTCTCCCTTTTCCAGTAAAAGAGCGACAGAAATCGCGTGTTCTGCGAGACTGCGTGGCGCAAGACACAAATACACAAGCACGAGTGCCATCCCCCATGCGCAGACTTCTCCTATGGCAGAGCCAAAAATACCAAGACTCCACGGCAGAAAAAAAGCGGCACAGACAAAAGGAAGGATACTCAGTAATACAGCGATACCACCACAGGCATACAGTATAAGAGCCTTTTTTTCTTTTCCTGTAGTATCATGAAAACGAAGCCGAGACTCTGTAATACCCGCGAGTTTTCCCATCAGACAGACAGGATGCCACCATGCTGGAGGCTCTCCCCATAATCTGTCCAGCAGCAAGGCTGAAGGAAAAAGGAGTGCGCCCAGCATCATGATAAGCCCATACTCTTATATATATGAGGGAGATCAACAGAGGCACGTACCACATCAGCCAGTCTGTCCAGGGCCTCTTCAATATTATATGTTGCCAGAACCCGTCCCTGTGGCTTGAGCCCAACATCTTTTCGTACATGGTCAAGAAAAGTTCGCCGGAATACATCATCATCAAAAATGCCATGCAGATATGTTGTCCACCGTTTCCCCTGGACAAAACCGCATACTCGCCCTTCTGGAGATACCAACGAAACCGCACCTGACTCATGAATGGTCTGCCCATGGTGAATTTCATAACCAGAGGCACAAACGCCAAGAGGTGTCTGCACATTCTGCACACGCACAAGTGTCTTTTGTGCCGCAAATACCGTTTGCAAAGGCATAACACCAAGACCAGACATTGTGGTGCGGTCAGATTCAACGGCATTTGGGTCGTGAATATCGCTTCCCATCATTTGCAGCCCACCACATATCCCAAATATCCAGGCATCGCGTCCGGCATGTTCCAGAATTTTGTCTGCCAGTCCACATTCTCGTAAAAGAGCAAGGTCAGCCATAACATGACGTGACCCAGGCAAAATAACTACATGAGGTGTACCGAATGTTTCGACAGAATAGACGGGGCGTACGCACACATCCGGTTCCAGCATCAAGGGTTCAATATCGGTAAAATTGGACACATGACGGGGCATGACAATAGCAATATCCAGTATCCCTTCCAGAGCATATTCAGGAAGCACTCGTCCCCATGACAGCCCAGCCATATCTTCCTCAGGAATGTGCAGGTCTCGCATATAGGGAACCACCCCAACAACCGGAACAGCAGTCTGGCGCAGCATATAGGTGTGCGCATCAGCAAGCAGACTCGCATCGCCACGGAAACGATTGACAAGGTAGCCTGTCAGCAAAGCCCGCTCTTCACAGGAAAATGTCATCCATGTTCCCAAAAATGAGGCGTACACTCCACCACGGTCAATATCTCCCACCAACAATACAGAGGCTCTGGCATGGAGAGCCATACGCATATTAACAACATCAGCATCTTTCAGATTAACCTCGGCAGGACTGCCCGCGCCTTCCAATATCATCACATCATGTGTGGCCGCCAGGGTATCATACGCCCCTGAAATGGTCTGCCACAGCTCATGTTTGCGTGAAAAATATTCGCGTGCGCTCATGTGCCCCGTGGGCTGTCCCAAAACAATTACCTGAGATCCTGTATCTGACTGTGGCTTGAGTAAGATGGGATTCATACGCACATCTGGCTCAATACACGCAGCACGTGCCTGCACAATTTGCGCTCGCCCTACTTCACCACCATCAAGAGTGACTCCCGAATTAAGTGACATATTCTGCCCTTTGAAAGGTGCTACAGTGTAACCGTCCTGTCGCAATATCCGACAAAAGGCTGCTGCGAGAATACTCTTGCCAGCATGGGATGACGTCCCCTGAATCATTAAGGCTGGCGTCTTTTTTTGACGGCAGGTCGGCACAGGTGTGAGCGCATTGTGAGACAGCTTCTTAGATATGACAGTATCTGCTCTTACGAGAGTATCTTTAAGAATTTTACTCTCATCAGAAGATAAGGCCTTCAGAGCCGTAACAAGACGGTGATGCTCTTCTGGCAGACGTACTGCCACACGGAACCAATGACCATCTGAGAGCGAATGATAATTGGAGCAATCGCGTAAGGCGATACCATACTGCGTAAGCAAACGCAGGGGTAGATGTTCCGGTATGTTTTCCCAATGACAGAGAAGGTAATTTGTTACAGAGGGAATAACAGAAATCCCCGCAATATTTTCAAGAAGTCCTTTCAGGTGTACACGCCGTTCATTATTTTCTGAACGAATCCTTGCAGCATGTTCTTCTCCTTCACCCAGAATCGCACACGCGGCAGCCATGGCAAAAGCATTGATATTCCATGCGGGCAGCTCTTTCTGTACTGCCGCTGCCTGTTGTTTTCCTGTGGCAAGATAGCCCAGTCGTACACCTGGAATGGCATAGAATTTTGTGAGCGAACGCAGAACAATGCAGCGTTCGGAAGCTTCAAAGAGCAGAGAGTTTTCTTTTTCCTCACCAAGATAGTCAATAAAGGCTTCATCAATAATCCATATGAGATCAGGGCGCGCCCGCAATACGTCGCGCCCTTCTGGCAAAGAAAGAAACACGCCTGAAGGATTGGCAGGATTGGCAAAAAAAACAGCAGTATTGGCTGGTACGGTCAAAAGAGAGGCAAGAATATCGCGAGCGTGTACTTCCTGTATATGTGTCATACCGCAGGGGCTGTCTGTCGTATGAACAAAAAGAGGAATATGTGTCACCTCAATGCCAGCACGTTCACACGCCAAAGCGTATTCGCTGAATGCTGGTTCCAAAATGCAGGCATGTACAATCCCCTGCTTTCGCAAGGCTCGTGCCAGGGCGTGAAAAAGCTCATTGCTACCATTACCAAATACAAAATTCTCTGGAGCCATTCCATAGCGCCTTCCTGCTATCTGACGTGCTTTTGCCGCATCTGGTGACGGATAGGAAATAACACTACTAACGGCTTTTATGAGCGCTTGCTGTACATATTCTGGCGGCCCATCAGGGCGGATATTCACACTGAAATCCAGAATCTCTTCAGGCGCATGTCCTGAAAGTGTCGCCAAACGTAGCAGATCCCCACCGTGCTCCAATGAGGCATAAGATTCTGACATAAGAGAGGAGCCGGTAGTATGATGGGAACATGTAGCGGCGATATTTTTCTCATTATGCTTAGCGCTATTGCAAGTTTTTGAGGTGTCTAGATGTGTTTTAGACATGTTCTTCTCCGGTACATTTCTTCTGAATGAGAGAGGAAAAGAGCGGATGGGCATATAAAAAGTCAATGATATTTGCTACGCACACCTCTGACGAACACGCTTCTGTATCGAGTTGCAATGCATTATTGGCAATCTGCTGCATGGCAAGAGACTGACGGTGCGCGTGCGTGACATCGGGCGTGCGGTCTGTCCGACCTGATTCCCGTCTTTCAAGCTCCTGTGATGAACATGACAGAGAAAGGTGCACTGAAGGGAGTTCTCCCAGTCGCTCTTCAATATCAAAAAGCCATTCAGGGCGTTCTCCAGCAACATGATCTACCAGTACAAGCATACCAGTGCGAACCGCATGAGATATGAGGTTATGAAAAATTTCTGTAAAAGGAAGCCCTTGCTCTACGGCTTTTTTTACCGAATCGCAGGAAGGCGAAAACGAACGTAAAAAAGTGTCCGCAGAAAGCAGGAGTGTCCGGCAGTTTTTTTGTTGTAGCGTCTCTTGCAAGAGCCTTGAAAGCGTTGTTTTGCCCACACTGGAGGGGCCATCAAAAAGAATGAGACCGCCTTTGGGGAGAAGAGCTTCTTCTGGGCATTTTTCATACACCTGCGTATGGTTTTGAGAAGATGCAGAAAAGCCGTTTGCCCAGTAAAGATGGAGATATCCGGCACGCACCCCCTGAAAAGCTACCCCAGCAGGCTCATTTCCAATCGTATACAATGGCGGATAGGAGTGATGCAGCTCCATTGTTGACCAGTGGAACTCATGCCCGCGCAACAGGGTCGCGTTATTCGCAAAAGGCAGATCTGCACACAACATCGCCTCACGATACCCCAGTGAGCGTAAAGCGCTCCCCATATGAGCAGTCGCATTGATCACACCACACATGGGCCATTCCCTGCCCTGCGCATCAACAAGAGTATCTGCAAGAAAGATATAGCCACCGCACTCAGCATAGATATTGCCATTGCGTGCCGCAAAGTCATATACAGAACGGCGGAGTGAGGCATTTGCCGCGAGTTCTTTTGCAAAAACTTCAGGATATCCGCCAGGAAAATATATAGCCTCCAGACCATTCGGAAGCTGTGTATCGCTGAGTGGAGAAAAAGGAACAAGCTCCCACCCCTGAAGCTCTAAGGCGCGTTCATTTGCCCCATAGGAGAAGCAAAAGGCTTTGTCTCTGGCAATGCCCATCCGTGGCTTTTCCGGTACAGAGATGTCTTGAACTGCATGAACAGCAATATGTGAGCATGACGCAGACAATGGGGAAAATTCCTTTAGCTTCCTGCCAGAACTCTCCTCATGGGCACAAGAGTCATGCGTTATCAGCGTCAGTGCCAGCAGCTTTTCCATGGCAACAGCATCTGCCGCACCAGCGGCTAGCGCGTCGAGCCATGCGGTATCAATATTCATTTCCAGAGCGGGCACAAGGCCAAGCTGGCGTTCTGGCAGGCTCCATTTTTCAGAACGGGGGAAAGCTCCCAATAAGGGAGGAAGTCCCGCTTGTTCCAGACTTCGTCGCAACATGGCTACATGACGTGGGCTTCCTGTATTATTTGCTATTGTGCCAACAATACGCACACCTGCTCTTTTCGCCTGTCTGTAAAATCCTTCCACAAGAGCGGCAAAAGAACTCCCCATCCCTTTGGCATTAACAACTAACAATACGGGAATGCCAAGTGTTCGGGCACAATCTATGGTACTGCCCGCACCATTCGTATCAGCGTGCCCATCAAAGAGCCCCATAACGCCTTCACAAATAGCGACATCCGCATGGCGTATACCATATGCCCAGGTACTGCGAACGCCTTCTGTGTCCATCATCCAGGTATCCAGATTATATACAGGATGTCCTGTTGCTTTGGCATGATAGGTCGGATCAATATAATCTGGCCCACATTTAAAGGCGCGTACATCCATGCCACGTGAGCACAGCAAACGCATAAGAGCAAGAGCGATTGTTGTCTTGCCCTCTCCAGAGCGCGGAGCGGCGATACAAAAGGCATGGAGATTTTTTTGCAGCAGATTCACGAGTACAGCCTCTTTACCAGCACAATACAGACATTCAGAGCACTCTTGTTATTCTGACGGGGTATCCAGATATTTTTCCGCATATCCTCTCGCTTCATAGAGCACATCCCCAACATAACGGGTACGTGAGCCTCCAATAAGAAGAAGGGTCGACATATTTACGCTTTCTTCAGAAATGTCAGCGAGTTTCCCCACCCAGCGGCATTCTTCAGGACGTCCGGCATTATGCACACAGGCACACAAGGTATCGCTGCCACGGATATGAGCAAACATTGCCAGCGCTTCCTGCAATAAGGCACGGCGCTTCCTGCCTGCCGGATTGTACAGCGCAACGGGCAGCGCACTTGCGGCAACAGCGGCAATATTTTTTCTGACTTCGTCGGCAGGAACAAGCAGATCAGAAAGGCTCACCAGAGAAAAGCCATTCTGGAGTGGCGCGCCAAGTGTCGCCGCAGCAATGCTCGCTGCGGTAATGCCTGGGAGAACAGATACAGGTACATCCGTATACAGAGCTTCCCGCGCACGCAGTTCAAATATCAGCCCTGCCATTGCCAAAATACCAGGATCACCAGAGCAGACAAGACAGACATTCAAACCAAGACGGGCTGCTTCCAAGGCAGTGCGACAGCGCTCTACCTCTCCTTTCATGCCTGTGCGTATCAATGCTTTTCCTGCAATACGGTCACTGATAAAGTCAATATATCCGCTATAACCGGCAATAACATCACAAGAGCGCAGTGCGTTTTCCACTTCAGGGGTGATATGTTTTGCCATGCCTGAACCAAGCCCAACAACATTTACCTTGCCACGTTGTGTTGGATAGTTGCCGTGTGGTATACGCACAAGTGCCAGAGAGAGTCCGTTTCCAGTATCATATGCTGTTGTGGAGATCTGCTTTGCCAATGGCCTTCCGGCCACAAGAGATGCCGCAAAAAAAGCACCAGAAAAATGTTCTCCTTTCTGGAGCAAGTGTGAAAGCTGTTCAAAATCTTCACAGGAGCACATGGTTACTGGTATGGCAAACGCCTCTTCCAGATGAGGGGCGAGTTTTTCTTTTGCCAGAGCATCTCCCCAAAAGGCAATGCCTGCAAGATGATGCGTCACTCTATTAGAGTTTCGCAAAAAAGATCGAACCGTTTCTATAAGACTATCTGTTGTATGCGATCCGGCACAGCTCACCCCCAAAATGAAGGCACGTGAAGTGATATGCAAGACATGAGGAGCACCCTCTTTTGCAAAAAAAGGCGTATCGGAGAGACAGGCTGCATCGGCAGGAGAAGTACACAAAGACTGTGTTTGTCGTAAAGATGTAGGGAGTTCTTTTTCTGAGGCATCCCAAATGACAGTAAACGGGGCTGGCTGTTCTGGTGAAAAATGTATATTTGGAGTTTTTGCAAAAAATTGTTCAAAGATGTGTGGTGCGCCATAAAAAGCAATATCACTTCCCCTTATCAATGCGGTGTTCAGCGCACATATCTGCTCAGGATTGCACACACGGGCTTTTTCTCTGGCAGCAACCTCATCAAAAGCAGGAAGAGAGGCAGAATCTGTAGCTGTGGTGATAAGAGCATGTCCTCCCAGAATGCGAGCAATGCGGCGCGCCAAACGATTGGCACCAGCCAAGTGCCCGGCAAGAAGAGGTATCCCGACAGATTCTCTTTCCGGCCAGACAATCACCGCCGGCACACCAGGTTTATTTTTAATAACAGGGCACATGCGCCGC
>CAMTOM010000033.1 GCA_947074125.1 uncultured Desulfovibrionaceae bacterium | reverse complement strand
GCAGGGAGGAAGTGGTTACCAGTGGGCTCAGTGGGAAAGTACCAGCGGCGATCCGGACTCCATAGCATGTATTGTGAGTGTTTGCATATAGTTAGTGGCCGGTAGAGACAAGAACCAGGCGCATCGCTTTTTTTCGATGATGCGAGAGTCCTGTATGTCATTTTTTTGCGAGCATGTTATTACTCATGAAAAAATCTAGACTTTTGCAGAAAAAAAAGCTATGCTTAAGGATATGAAAACCAAATATTCATCGAAAAAAGTACCGCAAGGGTGTGCCTCTGCTTCAGAGCAAAGCAGCATAGCCGTTACGGTATGTGAATCGGCGGACACTGCCTCGCATCCCAAAGAGTATTCTTTGAGCGAACTTCTTTCGCGTAAAGAAGGCGATGAGTTTGGAGAAGAATCCCCTTCAATCGCTTTTTTGAAAGAATATCATGGCATGCTTACGGAGGAGCCTGTATCTGTCTCTTCACGTCTTTCATTGTGCCGTAGTGACTTGATGGAATTGGAATCATTATTGTGTGCATCGCTTGCGCATTTTGTGCCTTATACATCACATGCGCTTTATTTTCCACAAGGGCACGCGCCACAGCAGCCAGAATGGCTGTCACGTGAACGAAAGATCCTTCTGCCGCTATGGCGGAAAGGGCAGTTGTTAGGTGTCTTTGCCATGAGTGGTGTGATGGCAAAAACGGCACGCTCTGTCTTGCCTGTGCTGGAAGGTGTCGCTGCCCTGTCGCTGGACAAGCTGGAGCTGTACAAGCAAAGCCGTCTGGATCGGGTGACGGGGCTGGCGCAAAAGTGGGTTTTGCTGGAACGTGTTGCCCAGGAAGCTGATATGGTTCGGGCACGTTTGGAAGGAGCGCCTGACACAGTGGCTCATGCAACATTGCCCCTACACCGTATGTGTATGGGGATTGTTGTTGTGCGTTGTGACAACCTTGAAAAAATTGTCAGAAACAGCTCATGGATACTTGCGGATACGGTTATGCAGGAATGTGCGCAGGAACTGGCCGTGGAGCTCGCAACAGAAGAAGCACTGGTAGCGCGTACAGGCTATCAGGAGTTTGCTGTTCTTCTGCCTGCATCAGGGCGGCAGCGTTGTCAGCAGATTGCAGAAAAGCTTTTAGAACGCATGAAAGATCTTTCTTTTTCCCATGCTGTCACCCACCAGCGTATAGAACCGGAGCTATTTGCCGGATATGCTCTTTATCCTCGTGATATGCGTGATGCAGAGATGCCTTTGTCCATGTATGAGCAAAGCCGAATTCTTTTGGAGCGTGCCTCATTGGCGGCTCAGGTTGTGGCTGGTGGCGCTCGCGTTCTTGCTGAGGAAGAGCAGAGGGCAATTCTTCCCTTTGCGCATCTTCTTCGTGATGGTGGGGTCATCCAAAAAACATATGCGGTAGGGCAGGTACGGGTTAACCTTGGACGACACGTCGGAGCACGTGAGGGGCTGCATTTTTCAGTATGGGGTGTCAAAGAAGAAGGGGCGCCTTCTGTTTGCAAGGGAGAAATTGTTTTGCGGGAGATACGGGAAACGTCATCTCTGGCGGAACTCGTCTATATACATGATCCAGCACATCCTTTGCATATGGGGGATCGCCTGACGCTTCTTGAAGAATCAGAAATTTCATGTGGTGCCGAGACACTGCCTGTAGGTGCCTTGCAGGAAGGGGTATTGTGTCACAATGATTTTTTAACTGCTTTTGTCCGCGAACGGGAGCTTTACTCTTCTTTTTCGCTGGCCTTGTTGCATGTAGAGGCAGAAACTGTAGATGATGGTGTTTTTGAAAAAATAGCGATGCTCTGGCGACAGACTGCTCTTTCTTCCGAAGATGCTCATGCGCTTGTTGGGCGCTATAGCAGCTCAGCCCTGCTCTTTTTCCACCCCGCGATGTCTGGAATCTCTTTGCGCACTGCATATGCTTCATTATGTGATATCTTGCGTCAGGATGATATCCCTGTTTCTGTGGGTATTGCCACGTATCCATTCCTTCATTTCCATAAAGGGGATATGGTGCAATGTGCGCTGAAAGCTTTGGGCTGTGCGTTATTGCTGCCGGAACCTCGTGTTGGCGAATGCGATTCGCTTGCTCTGAATATCAGCGCCGATAAGCGTTACAGTATGGGAGATGTGTTTGGTGCTGTTGATGAATACAAGCAGGCGCTCCTTGCTGATGATGGCAATACGATGGCCTGGAATTCTCTGGGAGTATGTATGGCGGCTTTGGGACGTTATGCTGAGGCACGGCGATACTTTACGGCAGCACTCAAGCGCAATAAAAAAGATGCCTCCATTTATTATAATCTGGGAACGGTTTGTCAGAGCCTGGGAGAAAAGCGTGCTGCGGCTTATTATTTTCGGCATTGTGTACGTGTAAATCCAGAACATTTATTTGCGCATATCCGCCTTGGGCAGATGGCAGAGCAAGCGGGGCGGCGTAAGGATGCCCTTCGTTATTATACTGAGGCTGTGCGCCTGGAAGATGCTTTGCCTGAAGCACCCTCTGGTAGTGTCAGACGTCACTTGGCTAGAGTTGCCGTCCGGCAGCGCCGTGGTGGTGAAGCGCGTGAACTGTTGCATGATGCTTTGCTTCGTAATCCCTATGATGCGCTTTCCATGCGTATGCTGGCTGAACTGTATCTTGAAGGCGGGGAAGATCCTGAAATGGCTGAAATGCTTGCCCGAAAAAGTGTGTGCATCCAGTCTTCAATGGAAGGATGGCATCTGCTCTCCCGCGCACTGATGCTCTTGGGGCGTGAAGAAGAGGCGCATAGTGCGGCCTTGCAGGCAGCCGAAGTTTCATAGCGCCCAGTTTTTATATTTAGGGAAATTGGGATCGTTTTTTTACGATGTTTTTTTGCCTGTATAAAACCCCCTCGGCATTCGCTGAGGGGGTTTCATTATAGTCATTGTTTGACAGAGGAAAAAAATATGTTGTTCAAATGCCAAGTTTTTTCAGGACATCTTCCATTGTAAGAGGGGCTTCTGGCTCTTCTGAGGCAGGAAGAGAATGGAGGTATTGTGGATTATGCCTGGCAGAAGAGGCTTGATGGGCGAGAGATCTTTGCACTTCTGTGCCAGCGCGTTCAACCTCTTGTTGCAGCATTCCTGAAAACGTAGCTTCCAATGTGCCAAAATCTTTATCGAAGGGGACTGCTGTTTGCATGGCACGGGAAAGCCCTTCAAGAGTATGCTTTAAATCTGTCAGTGTTGCGATGTGCTCCAGACGCCGTCCGGTGATTTCCTGAAAGGTCAGACTGGTAATAATGTCAGTCAGGTCATTGCGTAACTGTTTGTGCATGGAGCATAGGCGATCCAGCAGTGCTGGTGAAAAGTAACCACCGTTTTCCATAGATATGACAGAACAGTCTGGGGGAAGATTTTCCAGACTCCCTTTTTTCATTTCTGCCAGAACAGCGCCATATTCATTTTGCAGTATCAAAGCCTGCGTGGCGATCTCAAGAACTCGCAGAGTTGCTTTATGGCTGTTAGTAAGCATTTCCCGTGCGGCAGCCGAAGAAGCTTTGGGGTCTTCCAGTGGTTCTGCCTCGAAAGGCTCTGCGACTGGTTCAGCTTCCAGGGTATGTGAAGCGGTATTTGCGCTGGAGGAAGATGTATCATGGTAACCGGCAAGATCATCTTCAGGCCATGTTTCCTGTGTTTCAGCGTCAAGCCTGGCTTCTGCAGAAGAGGTATCTTCATGAAGATCATCAGTTGTCGGCATGTGCGTACGGTGTTCTCCCATATGCTCACTGGAAGAAGAATCGGTATATGTTGCTGTCGTTTCGAGTTGCTGGTTTTTATCGTACATATGCACATCCATCGTTTTTGTGGGAAAATGAGTGCGTTTTGTCTTGGCTGTAAAATGCCATTACATGGAGCTGCGGTGTATTTTGTGTGAAATAGCTTTGGCGGGACAGATGCGGGCACATTGTCCACAGCGCGTGCATTTTTCCTCATCAAAATGAAGCAAGCGTGTTTGTGAGTCCACTGTTAGCGCTTTGGGAGGACAGAGCGTCAGGCAAAGACCGCAGTGCATGCACAGTGCTTCATCACGGTAAACACGTTGGGCAAAAGGAGTAACAGAAACACCATTTTGCCGCAAAAATTCCAGTCCTGTGCGGATTTGTTCAGTATCGCCAACCAGCTCAAGCGTGAGATGTCCTTCTTCACGCGGGGTAATCTGGGCTTTGCGTATATTGAACATCAGCTTATAGTCTTGCAGCATGCGCCAGATAAGAGGTTCTCCAGATATTTCAGGAGGAAAGACAAGTTGTACCTCTTTTCGACTCTGATCATGTGAGGTTTTTGCTGTCATGCTGTTCTCGCGATAATGTGTTATATTCCTCCTGCCATCTCTTTAAAATGAAAAAAGACGACAGGAGGAAAGGATGTTTTATGAGGCGCTTATTTATTTGTCTGCAAAAATGTTCTGGCACGAGCGGCTTCTGCAGATGATGGATAGTTCTTTATAAGTTCCTGCATACGGGTTTTGGCTGCCGCTGCCTGACCAAGCTTGCTGAAGCTGATGCCTTGCTTCAGGTATGCTGCGGGGGTTTTGGAGCCTTTGGGATACTTGCTGATAACGGTTTCATAGGCAAGAGCCGCATCACTGAACTGATTGCTCTGGAAGTAGCACTCTGCCAGATAGTATTGGGCTTCGTGCATTTTGGGATGCGATTTATAATTTTTTATAAAGTCTGAAAAGGAGCGCTGTGCTTGTGGGTACTGTCTGGCATTGAAGTCCCGTACACCACTATTATAGAGAGAAAGAGCCATGTCTGTTGTGGTGCTTGATGATGAGGGCGTTGCGCCAGATGGTGCGGGGGCAATGCCTCCGGAATAATTTGACTGTTGCTGCACGCCAGTAGGATATCCTGTCTGAACGTCAGGATCTTGCATCATTCTGCCAGAGGAGGCACCCTCAAGAGGGAGTTCGATAGCAAGAGCCTGCCCGACAAGGCGAAGAGCCGTTTCATGGCGGTTCACTTTGTTGGTAAGGGATGAAAGTGCCTGTCCGCCACCAGCGCGCTGCAATTCTTCAAGCTGTCCGCGCAAGGAGCTGATTTCCTGCTGCATTGTTTGCATGGAAGCGTAGTTGTCAGCCTGCGCAGGTTGCAGGCGGCGCAGTTCTGCGTCCTGTTGTGACATTTTGCGCTGTAACGCATCATAATCACTTTGTTTGGCGCATCCAGAAATCAGGGTGCAGCCACAGGCCAGCAGAAAACACAGGAGTTTGGGGGAGTTTTTCATGGGAGATTCCTCTCAGCGTTTATGGATATTCTATGTCCAGCATGCTTGCGCCCGAAGAAAAGATAGGCAACAGCGCCAAACAGAGGGAAAAAGACCGCACAGACAAACCAGATCATTTTTTGCCGTTGGTCTGAAAATTCGTGAGCCCAGATATGCCAGATAGCCCAGAAATTGAGTGCAAGAGGAATAAAAAGCAGGGCAAATTGCCACCAGAGTATTGTCATGAGCGCTCCTCTTTAGGAGAATGCGGGTAGAGCAAAAAGGAAAGTGCTGTTAAAAAAGCACCAATACAAAGGGCAATATCTGCAATGTTAAATGCAGGCCAGTGCCATAGACCTATATAAAAGTCAAGAAAATCGACTACTTCACGGTAGCGAACGCGATCAATGAGATTCCCTGCCGCGCCTCCAGCAATACAGCCAAGACCACACGCAAGCATGAGATTGACGTGCTGTGAACGCAGCAGAGCGATGATTGCGCCAAGCGCAATAACAGCCGCGAGAAGAAAGAGCCAAAACTGCCACTCAATATCAGAGCGATTGAGAAAGCCAAAGGCAGCACCTCGATTGCGCACATGAACGATATTCATGAAGTTATCAATCACGGGTATGGTTTCGTATAGAGAAACATTGCGCACAATCCACCACTTCACATACTGGTCAAGCGCCAGAATGCCAAGTGCCAGTGTGACAACTATGGTATACTTGCCACGCATCTATTCTTGTCCCAGAACCGCAGCACAGCGCGGACAGAGTGTGGGGTGCGCTGCATCTGTTCCCAAATCAGTGTGGTAAATCCAGCATCGTTCACACTTTTCGCCAGCAGCTTTTTCCACAAGAATATGCACTCCTTCCATTTCGCTCGCAACAGCCTGTTCTGGCTTTTCGCCCTCAGGAGAGAGGAAGAGTTGGGAAACAATGCAAACAGCGCGCACATCTGTATTCAGGGCTGTGATTTGCTGCATCAGTGCGGGAGCAAGATAGAGTGTAATGCGTGTGTCGAGTGAATGTCCCACGGTGCCGCTTTGGCGCAGGGGTTCAATTGCCTTGGTAACGGCAGCACGTATGGCAAAAAGCTGCTCCCATGCCTGCTGTTCCTGTTCAGAAAGAGAGTAATCGGTTCCAGCAAGGGGAGGCAGGGTAAACACCGTTGCTGATTCGCCCCGCAAAGGTGCAGGAATACAGTGGAAAACTTCTTCGGCTGTAAAACTCAGCACAGGTGCCATATCCCGTACAAGCATTTCCAGAATACGCCAGAGCGCATTTTGAGCGGAACGCCGTTCAAGACTGTTTTTTGCCGAGGCATACAGGCGATCTTTCAGAATATCCAGATAGACAGCAGAAAGGTCAGTTGTGCAGTAGTTGTGCAGCGTGTGGAAAACTTTATGGAATTCATAGTCCAGATAGGCTTTCTGAATGCGCTCATGTGTGCGTGCTGCATTATCCAGAGCATAGCGATCCAGGGGCAGCATTTGCTCTGGCGACAGCAGGTGCTCTGGTAAAAAATCATCAAGATTGCCCAGCAGGTAACGGCAGGTATTGCGAATACGCCGATAGGCATCCACCAGGCGGTTGAGAATCTGGTCAGAAATGCGGATGTCCTCACGGTATTCCACAGAAGAAACCCACAGACGTACGATTTCTGCGCCAAATTTGTCGATAAGCTCTTGTGGAGCAATGACATTGCCAATAGATTTGGACATCTTGCGCCCTTCACCATCCACAACATAGCCATGAGTCAAGACTGACTTGTAGGGAGCGGTATTGCGTGTGCCGATAGCAGCAAGAAGGGAGCTGTGGAACCAGCCTCTGTGCTGGTCTGATCCTTCCAGATACATATCTGCGGGGAAAGCAAGTTCTGGGCGCTGTTCAAGAACAGCGGCAAAGCTGGTACCGGAATCAAACCAGACATCCAGAATGTCTGTTTCTTTCTTCCAGTGTTTTCCGCCACACTGTGGGCAGGAAAGCTCGTGAGGAACAATATCTTCCAGAGGGGCTTCGTACCAGTAATCGCAACCTGTAGAATGTGTGGCAAAGCGATCCGCGATACCGTGCATCCACTCAGGATCATTCCAGGCATGCCCACAATCTTCACAGATCAGCGCGACAATGGGAACTCCCCACTGACGCTGACGGGAAATACACCAGTCTGGGCGGAATTCGATCATATTATAAATACGTTCTTCACCCCATGCTGGAATCCACTGTACATCACTGCGGATGGCATTAAGAGCCTTTTGGCGCAATGTATTGGCTTCCATGCTGATAAACCATTGTGTGGTGGCACGGAAAATCAGTGGTTTTTTGCAGCGCCAGCAGTGAGGATAGGAGTGAGTGATTTTTTCATGAGCGAGCAGATTGCCAACTTCCTGAAGCTTTGCGATAACTTTGGGATTGGCTTCAAAGACGTTATCACCCGCAAAAAAAGGAACACTTGGCAAAAAGCATCCCGCATCATCAAGAGGTGAATAGATATCCAGTTTATAACGAAGACCGGCTTCGTAGTCTTCCCGTCCATGACCTGGGGCGGTGTGAACACAGCCAGTACCTGCTTCCAGTGTAACATGATCTCCCAAAATGAGCGGAGAAGGACGGTCATAGAAGGGGTGGTGTGTTGTCAAGCCCTCAAGTTCCTGACCTGTGGCCGTACCCAGCTCATTGTAATGTTCCCATCCGATAACCTTTGCACAGGAAGGCAGAAGTTCCTGTGCGAGGAGATACTGGTTCCCATCCACTTCTATGAGGGAATAGGTATAGTCAGGATGCAGACAGACAGCCATATTGTCTGGTAGTGTCCACGGGGTTGTTGTCCAGATGACAACAAAGGTTTTGGAAATATCTGCTGTGGGAAAAATGTGCTGGAGTTTCGTGTCATTTAGGGGAAAACGAACAAATACAGAAGGGGAAGTGTGCTCGTAATACTCCACTTCTGCTTCAGCTAAAGCCGTATGGCACGAGCAGCACCAGTGAATGGGCTTTTTGCTGCGCATCAGATTCCCTTTGGTGACAAAGTCCGCCAAAGTATGCGCGGTAGCAGCTTCATATGTCGGTGTCATGCTCATATAGGGATCATCCCACACACCAAAAACGCCAAGGCGCTTGAATTCTTTGCGCTGGGTATCAATCCATTTACGCGCGTAATCACGGCAGCATTTACGCACTACATGGGCAGGCAGCGTCTTTTTTTTCTCTCCAAGCTCCTGCTCGACTTTAAGCTCGATAGGCAGACCGTGGCAGTCCCATCCTGGCACATATTCGGCAACATAGCCCTGCATGTTGCGGGATTTGACAATAATATCCTTGAGTATTTTGTTGAGTGCCGTTCCCATATGAATATGACCGTTGGCATATGGGGGGCCATCGTGGAGTATGTATCGTCCTTTTTGAGCGTTGGCTGCAACCATGTGTTTATACGTTTCGGACTGTTCCCATACTTTGAGGCGTTCTGGTTCACGCTGAACCAGATTGGCCTTCATGGGGAATGAGGTTTTGGGGAGGTGCAGTGTATTTTTATAATCGCTCATGAGTGCTCCGAATAAGAAGACGCCAGGAAAAACTGTTTATGTGAAGATAAAAAGTATAAAAGCGGTTTAGTTTGCGTAAAGATCGAACCAAAGTCAAGGTGTCAATATGGCTGGAGACACAGGCATATAAAGGAAGTAAGGCTGTTATGTCTTCGCTGTCTTCTCTTCTTCCAGTGTCTGGGCAATTTCGCGAAACATGGCAAGAGTATCAAGGGCATCCTTGGGATCCAGCTTCTGAAGGGCGAATCCAGCATGAATAATAACATAATCACCAACAAGTGCCGGATCGGGAAGAAGCATGGTGGATGCTGTCAGAAAAGTCTGACTTTCTCCTATTTGGGCAATAGCCATGCTGTTATCTTTGAGTTCTATGATTTTTGCTGGAATGGCAAGACACATGGAGAAACTCCTTTTTAAAAAATATGAAAAATCTGTGAAATACAAGATATAATAGTATGTTTTCGGGGAAAGTCACGCTTGCTGATGTTCTGTCATGGCTTGCGTATTGGTAGTTGTCAGTCTTTGTTGCTATCCAGCGTTCCTGTCGTGTGAGCTTCGACGTGATTCGTCCAATTTCTCCGTGCGATGTGTTGCATGTC
>CAMTOM010000032.1 GCA_947074125.1 uncultured Desulfovibrionaceae bacterium | reverse complement strand
AAAAATCAACAAAAAAACCAAACGCAAGCAGCAGTACCAAACCAGACCAGGACCATGCCAAAAACGCAGCATATTCATGCTTGCTTGCAGTAAATCCCGACTGCATACGCTGATGCAGCAAGGAAATACTCGTATCGACAAATTGCGGCATTTTGGTTTCCATACCCACTCACAAAAGAAAATCCCTACTTTTTGACACAAAGAAATGATATGGCAGGGGAGATTGAAAACCCCTGCCACACATCACAACAATAACCCTCTCATAATACACTTCACAGGAGCACACTAGCCACAAAGCGCCTTTGCCGCATCGTTCACAGCTTTTTCCACACGCTCGTACTGTGTGAACACGCGAATGCCTTTCTTTTGCAATTTGTGCAGGGGGCTGTCGCCAATACGCAGAGCCAGTACGCCCGCGCAATCTTCCACAGCACAGAGAATGCCTTCCATGCGTCCGCTTTTGGAACCGCAATCATCCATTCCCTTGCAGTAACGCGAGACACTGCGCGTCTCCACAAAACTCGCGTCATGCCCATTACTTTCATAAATATAGAACTGGTCTGCCTGTCCAAAATGCTGGTCGACGGTCACACCGGTTTTTGAGGCAACCGCAATGCGTATCCGACGCGCTATCGGTGCGCTTTTTTCCTGCGCAGCAATGGGAGTTATCTCAGGCAAACGATATTCAATGGAGCGGTCATCATTCAAAAGCCCCACAGCATCCGCACGGCACTGATGACAGTGATACATTTGCTTGAGTGTCGGCTCACAGCGCTTGCGCATATCTGTCAGTTCCTTGTTACTGACAAGAGGCATGTGCTCAAAGGCACTTCCCTTAACAGGAATAAGCTGCATGATATTGGTCATTTCTGCCCCAAGGTCGCGCACTGTCGCAACCACTGTGGGAATATGTTCCTCATTGATGCCTTTGAGCAGGACAGTATTCACCTTACAGATGATGCCTGCCTGCGTCAGGGCGCGCAGTCCCGCAAGCTGATTGGCAAGCAACAGCGCCGCAGCGGTTTCTCCATGATAACGGTGCCCGCGATAGTCAGCATAGCGATATATCTGACTCCCGATCACAGGATCTACCGCATTGATCGTGACCGTCGCATGGCTGACGCCCACCCTTTTCATGTCCGCCACGTATTCCGGCAAGGCCAGACCATTGGTAGACATACAGAATGTGATGTTGTCGTCTTCCTGACGAATGCGCTCCAGAGTACGGAATGTCATTTCCGCATTGGCAAGAGAATCACCAGGGCCGGCAATACCGACTACCGTCAGATTGGGCATATCCTGCCGTACCGCCAAAAAGCGTTCAAGAGCTTGTTCGGGATTCAAGACCGCCGTCGTGACACCTGGTCTGCTTTCATTGGGGCAGCTATACTTGCGCACACAATAATTACAGCTCAGATTGCACTCAGGCGCCACAGGCAGATGCAAGCGCGCCGATGTCGCACACGCACCGCAACTGAAGCAGGGATGCGTCCTGGTACGCTCAGCCGCACTCAAAGGCACAGATGTTTCTTCCGGCATAGTCCCTCCAGAGACCACAGACGCAGCCTTTTCCAATCCATGAGAAGATGCCTTGCCTGCTTCTTCTGTCAGAAAGTAGTATTTGCCGTGCAGCTCTTCGCGAAATGTCTCTTCTGTCTTTTGCAACATGGCATTTGCCGTGGACTCCATAAGGGAAAGAGAGCCATCATACAGAAGAACACGGGTACGCTGCCCTCCTACCCTGTCGTGAATGGGGAATCCGTAACGCAGCAAAGGAACATGATGATGCTCTTCAATACGGCGTCCGTCTGAGTTGCCAATCATCAGATTGGCGCCACGCGCAAGCAGGGCATTTTCAATGGCGGTAAAATCTGCAAAATCAAGAATGTCAAAGCCATCACAAAACTGCACTTCCGCAGCCTGCGCCACAGTCACACCAAGAGATTCTTTCAGGGCAGGACAACGGCTCCCTGTCGCCACAACCAC
Source organism: uncultured Desulfovibrionaceae bacterium (assembly GCA_947074125.1). Taxonomy (GTDB): domain Bacteria; phylum Desulfobacterota; class Desulfovibrionia; order Desulfovibrionales; family Desulfovibrionaceae; genus JAQVCS01. The sequence continues at coordinate 7,455 of CAMTOM010000032.1, read as the reverse complement.
AGGCACAACACCATTTTCGCAACAGGCACGTGTCAGCCCAAGAGTGATGTCCGGCTCACCAAAAATCGCGGCACGGCACTGGGCATTATATTTATGCGCATCAATCATGGCATCCACATGGCGTCCACGCTCCTCAAACACACTGGCCGGAATGATAGCACCGAGGCTTTCCAGAGTCGCAATAAACATATCCGTATCTTCCAGCCCCACGGGAAGATTGAGGCGCAATAAGGGCACACCGTACGTATCACGCAGGTACGCACCTGGTGAGTATTCTTCAGGACAGAGCGGCGCCAGTTCAAGGGTCATGCGTGCCCCTGCCATACGGCTGATACGCTCAAGCGGCGTTCCATGCTGTGGCAGGCGCTTGTAGTTTTCTGAATGAATGCCGTCCAGATTTTGAGAGAGATCCGGCAGCAGGACATAATCAAGTCCGCTCGCATCCAGCAGGCTCTTGAGAGCACGGGTATCAGCCGCAGACAGATGCCCCGTAATCACATTGATCATCTCATGCGACTGCGTGTCCATGGGGACATAACGCACAATGGCGTGCAGTGCGCGAAAAAATCCTTCATACTGTGAACCACCATAACCAGGGGAAGACACAGGAATGAATGTTGCGGTCACGTCAGGATGCTTTTCCTGAAAGTCCCTGATGATGCCGTCAATATCCTCGCCAATAGTCTCAGCAAGGCATGTCGTGGCAATACCAATCACTTTGGGATGATAGAGCGAGAGCAGGTTTTCCAGTCCTTTCATGAGATTTTTTGCCCCGCCAAAGACCGTACCTTCTTCAGTCAGAGAAGCAGAGGCAATATCCACAGGCTCATTGTAATGTGTCGCCATATGACGGCGGATATACGTACTGCACCCCTGTGAACCATGTAATATACTCATGCTCATACCAATGCCATAGAATGCACTGACTGCGCCCATGGGCATACACATCTTGCACGGATTGGCATTCAGATTGACCAGATTGGCACCCATCACTATCTCCTTATTGCTTCCCAACAACCCATTTCCTGCTCAAAATACCTACGCGCCTACACGTTTACTTCTGTGGCCCAGCAGGCGCGGTACCTGTTTTGCCGGCGCCTGCGCCCTCAAATGATACGATGCGCCCGTACGCACCTGCTGCCAGACAGGACTGTTGAGAGAAAGATTGACTTCACGAGTAAAATTTTCCACGCCCTCAAAGCCACCAAGAGCATGTTTGCGCTCATGATTGTGATCACAAAAGGCAATACCCAGCTTGTAGGCCAAAGGACGTTCCTTGACGCCACCCACAAGAATATCCGCGCCCTTCTCTTTCATGAACGTTTCCAGCTCTGCCGGATTGGCATCGTCCAGAATAATCGTGCCTGGATTCACCAGACTGGAAATAATTTCGTAGTCTTCTTCCTTGCCCGTCTGTGTTCCCACAACCACGGTTTCAATGCCCATTTCATTAAACTGCCGGATAAGAGAGATCGCCTTAAAACCGCCCCCTACAAAAATGGCGGCTTTTTTCCCGATAAAATGAGCTTTGTAGCGCTGCAAAAATTCTTCAGCTACAGGTGCACGCTTCGCAATAATGGCTTCAGCACGCTCTTTGGCCTGACTGTCGTGAAGGTGCTCGGCAACCTGACGCAGTGCTGTAGAGGTATCTTCCACGCCAAAAAAACTTGCCTTCATCCAGGGGATACCAAATGCATCTTCCATGCGGTGCGCCAAGTACATCATAGAACCAGCGCACTGTACAATATTCAATTGCGCAGTGGGGGCTTTGATAAGAGTGTCGTAGGATGCGTCTCCGGTAAATGTCGCAACCACAGGAATGCCCATATCGCGCAGATAATTCTTAATAATCCACATTTCCCCTGCCAGATTGTAATCACCAAGGATATTGACCCCGACAGCTTTGGGCTGATCCGCATGTGGTGTGAGTAACTGCATCAGAGCATTGCACGCCATGCGATAGCCTGTGGACTTTGTTCCCGAAAAGCCTGGTGCTTTCACCGCAATCACGCGAATGCCATATTTTTTTTCAGCATCCCGACATACAGCCTCCACATCATCACCAATAACGCCCACAATGCACGTCGCGTAAACAAAAATCAGCTTTGGCGCGTACTGCTGCATGACTTCATCAATGGCTGCCGTTAATTTTACCGCGCCACCGAATACAATATCCTTTTCCTGCAAGTCCGTTGAAAAGCTGTTACGGAACAGCTCTGAACCACTGGTCAGACTGCCACGAATATCCCATGTATAGCTGGCACAGCCAATAGGGCCATGCACAATATGAAAGGCATCCGTGATGGGATTAAGCACCACACGCGCTCCACAGTACACACACGCCCGCTGACTCACAGCACCAGCCACACTCGCCGCATCGCACCGCATACCATCGCCGCCACAACCGCCGCCTTTACGCTGAATGGACAAACGTCGCTCTTCAAGAATTTCCGCGCTCATAATGCTTCCTCCTGTAAAGGTGTGGGCAAAGCCCACACCTTTACCTCACAGCAGAACAGTTACATCACCAAATCAAGATCTTCATCCGCACAGTTACGGTCAAAGGCATCCATCAAGGCATCCGCAATCTTCGTCGCCAGAGCGAATGCGCCTCGATAGCCCACAATAGACAGGGATGGATGACCATAACGATCCAGCACAGGAAAACCTGCACGTACAAGAGGAATATCTTCCGCTTTGGCAATCTGCTTACCATGTGAATTCCCCAACAGCAAATCTACAGGCGCATCTTTAATAAGCTGATGCAAATCAAAGAGGTCTTTGGCGGCAAAGGCTCTACATTCATTTTCCCTGCCATATTCCTTAAACATGCTGTCTGCCAGCCTGACAAAAGTCTCACCAGGCGTGCCCGTGAGCACATACGAGGGAATCATGCCCAATTCCAAACAGAAACGTGTCAGCCCAAGTACGGTATCAGGATCACCATACACAGCAACTTTTTTGCCGTAATAGTAAGGATTGGCATCCAGCATCAAATCCACCAGTCTGCCACGCTCTTCCTCAATCACAGCATCCACATCGCCACCATTCAAAGCCGCCAGAGCCATTACAAAAGCATCTGTATCGGCAAGGCCAATGGGTAAAGGCAGAAGGCTGAAATCCACACCACACTTACGCTTGAGCTGTGCGGCGGGTTCTTCACTGGTCAGCCGTCCAAGAGCCAGTACTTTGCGACAGGAGCCAAGCGCACGGATTTCTTCAATGGTTGTTCCGCCATCAGGGTACATCTTGTATTCCCCAGTCATGGGCGCATCCATGACATTGCTGCAATCAGGAAACACAATATTTTTCAGCTTCATTCGCTTGAGCAGGTGCTTGTATTCCCGAATATCACCAGGATTCACAAAACCAGGAAAAAGCGCCACCTGCTCCGTAGGCTTGCCCTTAACCGCAAGATATTTGATGAAGCCCGCCATCATATTGGCAAAACCAGTAACATGCGACCCTACGTAACTGGGTGTATTGCAGTGTATGACATACTTGCCATCAGGAATATCCATCTCTTCAATATAGGTATTCAGGTCATCACCAATGGTCTCTGAGAGGCAGGTGGTGTGCACGGCAATAATGTCAGGATCATAAATATCAAAAACATTCTTCGCGCCCTGGCGAATATTGGGGCCACCCCCAAAAACACAGGCTCCCTCAGTAAACGAGCTTGTACAGGCGATGGCAGGCTCCTTGAAATGGCGGGTCAGATAGGTACGGTGATAGGATACACATCCCTGCGAGCCATGACTGTAAGGCATGCATCTGCGCACCCCTAAAGCGGCAAACAAAGCCCCCACAGGCTGACAGGTCTTACAGGGGTTAATGAGCACCCCAGTGCGATCCATATGTTTTTCAGGTGTAAGATCAAGCATGCTTATTCTCCTACTGTACCTTGCAATGTGGCGCTGGTCTTCCAGGGAGGAAGTACCATGTGCCATGCAGGGGTGAAATAGCCCATACAGACGTCCTGTGCGAAACGCACCGCACCACGAAATCCTGCATAAGGGCCGCTGTAGTCATAACAATGCAACTGACGGGAAAGGGCTCCTGCCTTTTGCAGAGCATATTTATCCTTGATACCAGAGAAGAACATGTCCGGTTTCAAAAGCTCCACAAATGTATCTGCCTCGTACATATTAAGATCATCCACCACATAACTGCCATTGTCCATGTCGCGAATCATACCGCTGTACTGTTCCAGAGGTATTGTTGCTGCCAGCTTTTCATACTGTTCCTGACTCAGATAGGCATGGTACTTTTTCTCATCTTTTTCCACGGTAATACTTTCGATATTCTTGCTGTCCGCATCATCTTTGATTGTGGGGATCACCTCACGGCCTTCATAGTCATCACGATGCCCAAACTCATAACCAGCCAGAACTGTGCTTATTCCAATATCTTTCAGCAAGCCCTGATAATGATGTGAGCGGCTGCCGCCAACAAACAGAGCAGCGGTTTTTCCCTGAAGTCTTGCCTTGCAGGCAGCCATCGCATCACTAATTTCTCCAAGTTCTTCCGCGATGACTTCTTCCGTACGCTGTATCAAGGCCGGATCGCCAAAGTAGGCTGCCATATGACGCAAACTTTCTACCGTCCCTTCAAGACCAATGAAGTTCACTTTTAACCAGTCCACACCGTACTTTGTTTTCATCATTTCAGCGATATAGTTGATTGATCTGTGACACTGCACCAGGTTGAGATTGGCTTTGTGGGAACTTGCGATGCGCTCTATCGCACCATCACCAGTAAATACCGAGAGCACCTCATAACCAATTTTTTTGAGAATGCGCTCCTGCTCCCATCCATCACCACCAATATTGTATTCACCCAGAATATTCACAGAATATTTTGTGGCAGGTTCAATATCTCCCGTACCAATCACTCTTTTCATAAGACCATTATTGGCGATATGATGTCCGGCAGACTGGCTCACGCCCTTATAGCCTTCGCAGCTATAGGCAACACAGCGGATACCATATTCCTGCTCAGCCTCAGTGGCCACAGACTGAATGTCATCACCAATCAAGCCTACAGGACAGGTTGCGGCGATCATAATGGTTTTTGGCTGCATTAGCTGCATAACCTCAGCAATAGCCTGCTTCAACTTTTTGACCCCGCCAAAAACAATATCTGATTCCTGCATATCCGTCGTAAAACAGTATTGAATGAAATTGGGATCATCACCTTCAGCTCTGGCTTTGTTACGGCGCGTGCCCCAACTGTAAAAACCACATCCCACAGGACCATGAGTGATCAGAACCATATCTTTGATAGGCCCAAGCACAACACCCTTACAGCCCGCATAACAGCAACCACGATTCGTCATGATTCCAGGGACGGAACGTGTGTTGGCACTGATCTGCTGTTCTTCCGCATGGTTCACCTGAAGCATGTGGTCCTTGCGGTTTTTGAAGACCTTGGCATTATAGCGCTCAAGCACTTTGGCATTGGCGTCCATAGTCATATTCACCTTCCTTATACGCTCACGCGCTCGCCTGTACGAACCACGTAAGATTCTTCCACTGGCATCACAAAAATCTTTCCATCACCAGCATGACCGGTACTGTTGGCCTCAATAAGCGCCTTCACAACGCTTTCCACCCTGTCATCAGAGACACAAATACTGAACAGGCGCTTGGGAATAAGACGTCCTACTTCTGTGAGCGATTCCCCAACAGGAGTACGCGGCAACTCACCACTCTCCATTACCATGTGCAATACCGCAGTATCCAATCCCTTCTTGCCACGCCCAAGACATTTTGAACATGTGAACGAAGGACAGCCCGCCTTGGTCAATGCGTCTTTTGTCGGCCCAATCATATTGGCTCGTACGATGGCAATAATCTCCTGCATACCAACCTCCTACAAGCCAGATTTGCCGGTACTGATGGTCCAGGACTCACTCACCTGAGAGACAAAAATACGCCCATCACCATAATGACCATTCTCACCCGTACGGGCGACCTGCAATATCACACGTATGGCATCATCCTTGTCTTCATCACTGACAACCAGCATCAACATCTGCTTGGGGATTTCATCATACTGGATATCACCAACCATAATCCCTTTCTGCTTACCACGCCCAACAACATCCAGTTTGGTTACGGCAGGAAAACCAGCAGCCAGCAATTCAGAAAGGACGGCTGAGGTTTTCTCAGGACGAATAATGGTTCTAATCATCTGCATTGTCGTTCTCCCTTTTCTCGCTGTGGTTACGCATCTAAAATGCCATGCTCCATGAGCAACTCTTCAAGTCTTTCCTGAGTCAGTGGCTTGGGAACAACAAACATGTCATTGCCATCAATCTTCTTGGCAAGTGTCCGGTATTCGTCCGCCTGTCCGCAGGAAGGCTCATATTCAATCACCGTCTTTTTATTGATTTCAGCGCGCTGTACCATGTTGTCACGAGGCACAAAGTGAATCATCTGGCTACCGATTTCCTTGGCAACAGCAGCAACAAGCTCTGCCTCACCATCAACCTTACGGCTGTTACAGATAATACCACCGAGGCGCACACCACCCGTATTGGCGTACTTCTTAACACCTTTGCAGATATTATTTGCCGCATAAAGCGCCATCATTTCCCCAGAAGCCACAATGTAGATTTCCTTAGCCTTGCCTTCACGAATGGGCATGGCAAAACCACCACACACAACGTCACCCAAGACATCATAGAAGACATAGTCCAGATCGTCCGTATAGGCTCCCAGACGCTCCAGCAAATTGATGGAAGTGATGATACCACGACCGGCACAGCCCACACCAGGTTCAGGGCCACCCGATTCCACACAGCGAATGCCTTTAAAGCCTCCTTTCATAACCAGATCAAGTTCAATATCCTCACCTTCCTCACGGAGGGTATCAAGTACACTCTGCTGTGCCAGACCACCAAGAATCAGACGGGTAGAGTCTGCCTTGGGGTCACAGCCCACAATCATAATGTTTTTGCCCATTTCGGCCAGACCAGCATTCAAGTTCTGCGTCGTTGTGGACTTGCCAATACCACCCTTCCCGTAAATCGCGACCTGTCTCATAAGAATTCCTCTTCGTTGACGTTATTGCGCCTTTGCGCTCGTCACGCTTTTTGCAGAAAGGATGCCAATGTATAACATGCTGAAATTATTGATATTATAACATAGCCCCCTCTCAATTTGATACATTTTTGTTAAACAAAACAATTTTGAGTGCAGAATTGAATATTTTCAATAACACAGCGGTATTATTGCCTTTCAGAAGAATGTGTTTATGAACAACCCTCTCAACGACACATTTTTGTTTTTTCTCACAAAACAAAAAAGACATGCGATAACACATGCCTTGTTCTTGTCTGTTTTCCAGTCTCAACACACCAGACTCACCCCCACTGTATCATCACATCATGTCAATATACAAGTTACTCACTTTTCCAAACCCACTCACTCCCTCTCTTCGCTGCTCCCC
>CAMTOM010000031.1 GCA_947074125.1 uncultured Desulfovibrionaceae bacterium | reverse complement strand
AGACATGGCGTTGTTGCTTTTTTTTTTTACTCATTGCCCAGATTGTTGGGGGAAAATATAATTGATAAGTAGATCTCCACGAAGCTTCCTGCCCTTTCCAAATGGACATTACGTTCTTCGTGGATTCTGTTTTTTATTACTGTCTTGGCGGCAATAGCGGTACTGGTTTTTGAGGTGCGCAATATTAGAAAGGAAAGCGTTGTAACAGAGCAGATTATGCTTGAAAAAGGCGATGCTCTGATTACCGCTCTGGAAAGCGCACTGCAAACGGGAACAGGCTTTCACTGGAATGATGCTGAAGTAACTTTTTTGATGCGGCGTGTAGGTACAAGCAAAGATATACACGCCTTGGCACTGGTTGATGAAGAAGGAAAGGTCATTTTGGGAGCAGGAGAGGCTGCACAAGGGAGCACTTTTGCCACAGATTTAAGCGAAGTTAACACTTTGCGTGGAGAAGTCATCACGCGCGGAAAGAAGCCCCATTTTCGCGTCAGCCGCCGTATATTTCTCAGCAGTGCTTCTGAAGATGAACATAACCGTCATCGGCATGATACGAGTGACACCTCTACGTTACTGACAGAAAGAATAAGTCGCCCCTTATGGCTGATCGCAGATTATGATATGGAGGCTATCGCTGTGGCTCAGAAAGCAGAACGGCAACATATGCTTGTTCTTGCCGGAATACTTATTTTACTGAGCTTTTTGGGGTGGATTAGTGCCTATCTGGCACGCAGCTATATGCGTTCTCGCCGCTTGGCACAGGAGAGTGCGCTTTTTGCTGCCCATATTGTGCGCACGTTACCCGCTGGTATCATCGCTACGGATACAGAGACTTGTGTCACATCAATCAATCCCGAAGCATGCCGGATTATGGGGATAACAGAAGAAGAGGCATTGGGATTGCCGCTACGTGCCCTGGCTCCCGCTTTTGAAGAGGCACTGCACAGTATCCTGACAGACAAAAAGCCAGTTTTGGATATGGAGATACGTTGTGCCTTTGGTAAAGGAAAGGCACTTCCTTTGGCAGTGAGTGCTTCGGCCTTGCTTGACAGTGAAGAAAGTTCGCTGGGTTACGTGTTTATTGCACGTGATCTTGGTGAGATTCGCCATTTGCAATTTGAGCTGCGCCGGCGGGATCGTCTGGCGGCACTGGGCACACTGGCAGCGGGGGTTGCGCATGAAGTACGCAATCCCTTAAGTGCAATTAAAGGGATTGCCCGCTATTTTGAAGAGAGCAATCCTTCTGAAAGTGTCGATGCAGAGCTTGCCCAGACATTGGGGCAGGAGGTTTCACGACTGGATAGGGTGGTGGGAGAACTGCTCGATCTGGCTCGTCCTGATAATATTCAAAGAGTGATGACCCCTTTGGATGCTTTGATAGAAAGAGCACATCGTATGGTCAAGCCAGCGCTACAGGCAGGTGGTGTCTGCCTTGTGGTGGATCTTCCCAAGCCGCCACCACAGGTGGCTGTGGATGCTGACCGTCTGGCGCAGGTACTGATCAATCTCTTTTTGAACGCGATCGAGGCCATGTGTGAGAGCGAAAAGCGCCTCTTAACAGTGCGCGGTACGATAAAACAGCAGGCTTATGAAAAAATATTGCAGCTTGATGTAGAGGATAGCGGTCCTGGGATTCCAGCGGGCAAGTTACAGGATATTTTCAGTCCCTATTTTACGACGAAATCGCAGGGAACAGGTTTGGGGCTCTCCATAGTGCATAAGATTATTGAAGCACATGATGGTATTATTGAAGCCAAAAATGCCGTAGGGGGCGGATGTATTATGAGTATGCACCTCCCGCTGCCTTCTTCTGGGGAATAGATTATGGATAAGCGTAAAGCTCGTATTTTGGTTGTTGATGACGAGCCTGGGCATGTTGTGATGCTCAAGGCCTTACTGGGTAAATGGCAATACCTTGTTACTGGTGCTGCCAGTGGTGAAGAAGCTGTGGATCTTGTCCGCGAGAAGTCTTTTGATCTTGTGCTTATGGATGTGTGCATGGGCGGTATGGATGGGATAACAGCTCTAAAAGCTATCAAGAGTCATAATCCTGCCATTCCTGTTTTGATCATGACGGCATACTCCACTGTACCATCTGCGGTAGACGCTCTGAAATCTGGTGCGTATGACTACCTGCTCAAGCCTCTGGACTTTGATAGCTTGCGTGAAACACTGGATGGTGCGCTGGAGCATATACTGTCTGATGGGAGTGGTAGCCCCAAAGAAGGGGAGACTCAGAGTACTCCCAGGGCGTCCACAAATATTTTGGGCAACAGTGAAGCCATGCGCACCATGAAAGAGCTCATTCGTACTGTTGCGCCTACGGAAGCCACTGTTTTGATAACAGGAAAATCAGGAACGGGTAAGGAGCTGGTGGCGCGAGCCATACATACGCTCAGTAAACGCGCAGATGCTCCGCTGGTTACAGTGAATTGTGCGGCATTGAGTGAGAATTTGCTTGAGTCAGAACTGTTTGGGCATGAAAAAGGTGCGTTTACGGGAGCGGATCGCAAGCGTGAAGGACGTTTTTTTCATGCGAATACAGGGACCATCTTTTTGGACGAAATCGGTGAAATCTCTCTTCCATTACAGGCCAAACTGTTACGTGTCATCCAGCAGCGCGAAATTCAGAGAGTGGGGAGCGACAAAACCTTTATTGTTGATGTACGTATCATTGGAGCTACCAATCGTGATCTTCGTGAAGAGGTGGCGGCAGGACGTTTTCGCGAGGATTTATACTATCGCCTTAATGTGCTCCATGTGCGTGTTCCATCGCTGGTAGAGCGTGTGGAAGATATTCCTTTATTGGCACAGCATTTTTTGCGTGTCATGGCAAAAAAGCACAATAAAGACATTAAGGGATTTACACCTGCTGCACTGGACAGGTTTTTACGCTATCCTTGGCCTGGGAATGTGCGTGAACTGGAAAATGCTGTGGAGCAAACCGTTATTCTTTTAAACAGCCAATATGTCGATGAGAGCAACCTGCCCCCCATATTGCGTGAGACACCCGTGCTGCCGGAGGGGGGATTGCCTGAGGATAATAGAGCAATGCTGGATGGAAAGCTGGAAGATGTGGAACGTGAGGCCATTTTGCATACCTTGCGTCTTGTGAATGACAGCAAAACAGAAGCGGCTGAAAGGCTTGGTATTTCCAGAAAAACGCTCTATGCCAAGCTGAAGCGCTACGGAATGCAGTGATTCTCTCTATAAAAATAGCGTGTTGTGAGAGAAGAGAGATTTCTGCAATATGGACGCTGTAAGAGAGCACAGGATTTGGAAAGCAATGACTCAAATAAGAGTATTCTGAAGGCAAGAGGCAGCAGCAAGAGGCTTTTTAGCTGGCGTAGGTATCAATGATCCTGAGAAGGGCGTCTGTTTTTTCCCGCATGAGAGCGACGTCAGCCCGACTTTCTACATTCAGGCGCAGCAAGGCTTCGGTATTGGAAGCGCGCACATTGAAACGCCACTGAGCAAACTCCACGGAGAGGCCATCAATATGATCAATCTGGAGCGCGTCGGCACGGAATGTGTGTTCCATATGCGTGATAACAGCTTGTGTATCGACAACCTTTCGATTGATTTCACCACTGCAAGGATAGGCCTGCATGCGTGTTGCCACAAGTTCCGCCAAGGTTTTTCCTGTTTGTATCAGAAGGCGTGCGACAAGCAGCCAGGGCAGCATACCTGAGTCGCAATAGGCGAAATCACGGAAATAATGATGCGCGCTCATTTCTCCGCCGTAAACCGCATCTTCTGCCCGCATACGCTCTTTAATAAAGGCATGCCCTGTTTTGGAGACAATGGGAAGACCGCCAGCCTGAAGCACGATTTCGCGGGTATTCCAGATCAGACGTGGATCGTGGATGATTTTGGCACCAGGAAAACGGGTCAGGATGCTCTGGGCAAGCAAGCCAACAAGATAATAGCCCTCAATGAAGTTTCCTTCGTGATCGTAAAAAAAACAACGGTCAAAATCGCCATCCCAGGCAATGCCCATATCCGCGTTGTTGTCACGTACAGCCTGTGCTGTGGCGGCGCGCTTTTCAGGGAGAAGAGGATTGGGAATACCGTGAGGGAATGTACCATCAGGTTCCATATGGCTGAAAGAAAAATCAAAGGGAAGGTGAGGTGCAAGTTCCCGCAAGACAAGACCCGCACAGCCATTTCCAGGGTCTGCATGGATTTTGAGGGGGCGTGTGTTCACAGAGGTAATCTGGGTAGTGTCTAAAAGAAAGCGTATATAGGCATCACGAAAAGAAGCGCTATGGTGCGACACAGTGCCTGTCTGTAAAGGTGGGGAAGACTGTAGCAGGCGGGCTGTTTCTTCTTTGAGGGCATTTAGACCAGAATCTCCACTGAGAGGTATCGCATTGGCACGAACGATTTTCATGCCATTTTCGTCTGCCGGATTATGACTGCCAGTGATCATAATACCCGCATCAAAAGGCTGGGTGGCGGTGGCATGGTAAATTTCTTCCGTGCCACACAGGCCAATATTCGTGACTGAAACGCCTTCTGATGCCAGGCCTTCAGTAAGTGCTGCGCACAATTCTTCTCCCGAAAGACGGACATCCCGTCCCACAACGACAGAGCGCGCAGAAAGCAGGCGTGCCAGTGCTGCTCCTGTAGCCTTGCTAATAGCAGCGTTGAGCGTTTGGGGAACCTGTCCACGAATATCGTATGCTTTGAAGCAAGAGAGGCGTTCTGACATATTTTTTTATATAGGCTTAGGTAGGTTACAGCCGATATCCTTTTTGAGAGGGCGGTGCTTGCCGCAAAGAGTGACTATTTGCCCATGGCATTCATAAAGTCTTGATTGCTTTTGGTTCCTCTCATCTTGTCCAGCAGGAATTCCATGCTGTCGATGGAGGACATGGGGGCAAGTATTTTGCGTAGTATCCAGACGCGGTTAAGGACTTCATCAGAGAGAAGGAGGTCTTCTTTTCGGGTTCCCGTGCGATTGATATCAATGGCGGGGAAGACACGTTTTTCGGCAAGATGGCGTTCCAGATAGATTTCCATATTGCCAGTTCCCTTAAATTCTTCAAAAATGACCTCATCCATGCGGGAACCGGTATCAATGAGAGCAGTTGCCAATATGGTAAGACTGCCCCCCTCTTCGATATTGCGTGCCGCACCAAAAAAACGTTTGGGGCGTTGCAGTGCATTGGCATCCAAGCCACCGGAAAGCACTCTTCCTGAAGAAGGAGTAACGGCATTGTATGCCCGTCCCAGACGTGTGATGGAATCCAGCAGGATAACAACATCCCTTTTTCTTTCCACAAGACGCTTTGCTTTTTCAAGTACCATCTCGCAAACTTGAACATGGCGCTGCGGTGGCTCATCAAAGGTGGAACTGACAACTTCTGCTTTTTTGACTGTGCGCTCCATATCTGTGACTTCTTCGGGGCGTTCATCAATGAGCAATACAATGAGATAGACATCGGGATGATTGGCATTGATGGCATTTGCCAGAGATTGCAAAAGGACAGTCTTGCCCGTGCGGGGAGGAGCCACAATAAGACCGCGTTGCCCCCGACCAATAGGAGCCATAATATCAATAACGCGATTGGAAAGATTTTTATCGCCATTTTCCATCATCAACTGATGGTCTGGGTAAATGGGGGTCAGGTTGTCAAAAAGAACAAGATTTTTGGCATGTTCTGGAGGCTCAAAGCCGATCTCAGTGACCTTCAGGAGCGCAAAATAGCGTTCACCTTCCTTTGGGGGACGTATCTGCCCTGAGACAACATCGCCTTTGCGCAGGCTGAAGCGTCTGATTTGGGAAGGGGAAACATAGATGTCGTCTGGACCTGGCATGTAACTGCACACAGGAGAGCGTAGAAAACCAAAACCATCAGGAAGTATTTCCAGTACGCCATCGCCGTAAATAGCGCCATTTTGAGAAGCACATGTCTGGAGAAGGGAGAAAATAAGTTCCTGCTTGCGCAGTGAGCTGGCATTTTCGATATTATAGGTATCGGCAAGATCCATAAGCTCTTGCATGCTCTTATTTTTTAATTCTGTAAGACTAAGGGCGCTTTCCGAGAGAACGGTTTCAGATTTCTTCTTACGCATAGATATCCGTGGGGTGAAAGAGTATGGACGACACAAGTCCCAATACAGGGATGATCCGGAACATGAAAGTGGCTATGATATGGAAATCAAGAAGATCACACTAGGAATGTGCAAAATGTGCAAAAGGCTTTAGCGCAGCTTCTGTAGAAATGCAAGAAAAAAGCGAAAAAGGAAAGAATATTAGGTTTACTGTGTCTCTTCTTCAGTGTGCAGGGGGGCAAAAGAAGACTGAAGATCATCGCGCAGAGTGTCTTCCGGACAGGAAAGTACTTCTGCAAGTTCTCCGACGACAAGAGCCATAGATTGTTCCAGAAGACGACGTTCTCCGAAGGAAAGCTCTTTTGTGCGGCTCAGAAGAAGAAGTTCGCGCAAGACCATGGCAACCGTGCGCAAATCGGGACTTTGCAGTTTTTCAGAGTATTCTCTAAAGCGCCGATTCCAGTTTTGTCCTGTAAAAATGGGCTGACTTGTGTCACTTTTAAGATTTTCAAGAATGTCTTTAGCTTCATCAAGGCTGACAAGGTAGCGCAGTCCAACACGCGAAGCAGAATAAACTGGCACCATTAGCGTGACATTATTGGAAAGGATACGGACAATATAAAAATCACATACCGAACCACCAACTTCCTGCTGGTCGATCCGTTCAATTTCCCCAACTCCCTGAGCGGGATAGACGACAAGAGCGCCTGGGGTAAATGTATTTTGTTTTTGCGTATCCATAAATGTGCTATCATAAAGACAAAAAAGGAGCAGGACAAACAAAAATGCCCCGTACAAGAGAAAACAAAGATAAGCCTGCGATGTTCGTCAGATATAATACATTTTATGGAGTACGTCCAGTGAAATGAGTTTTTACGACTCTTTAAGGGGGGAAATTTTTCTGTGATGATAAAGGAAATAAGGGCGATATGGGGTTCTTTTATTTTGAGAGGGGTGATCGTCGTGCAAACACACAACGTTGTTGTCCTGCCATGTCGCAGCAGGTTGTAATATCAGTGAAAGAACTATTGTTATGTACTAAATCTGCCACTGACGCTCCTTGAGTGGCTCCATGCTCTATGAGAAGTACACCATTGGCTTTGAGAAGGTAGCTGGCGCTTTGAATGAGGGCGTGTATGTGCGCCAGACCTGAGGCAGGAGAAAACAGTGCTCCACTTGGTTCGTGTTCCCGAACCTCACGACGCAGCAAGGCATATTCTTCCCTGGCGATATAGGGAGGATTGCTGATACAGCAGTCAAGTGAATGCTGTGCCAGTGGGGAGCAGGTCAAATCTCCCTCTATGCCTTGAAGGCGCGTAGCTACACCCAGCCTGCTGGCATTGTCACGGGCAATGATAAGTGCCTGGGCAGAAATATCCAGCATAATGCCCTGCCAGTGTGGTCTTTCTGCTGCCAGCGTGACAGCAATACATCCAGAACCGGTTCCCATATCTGCAAAAAAAATAGGCTCTTGGGGAAGTGTTTCCAGGGCTTTTGTAATCAGTGTTTCTGTATCTGGTCGTGGTATGAGCGTATGCGTGTTTACAAGAAATGTTCTGCCATAAAATTCTTTTTCCCCCAAAATATATGCGACAGGTTCTCCAGCAAGGCGCCGTGATAAGAGATCGGCAAAATCTTTTCGAGCTTCTACGGAGAGCAATTGTTCACTGTGGGCTATGTAATCCAGGCGTGAGATAGCAAGTACTTTGCAGAGCAGCAACTCTGCTGTGCGTCTGGGGCTGTCACACGCGCTTGATTTCAAAAGAGAGGTTGCGGACATCACTGCCCTATGCCATGATAGAGAAACTGATGTGTGCAGTAGGGTGGAAAGAAAAGAGTATGGCATATTTTGAGTGTGCATAGTGTTTGAAATGATACGGAAAATCTGGTAACAGTGTAAAGGAAAAGAAAAAAATTTGCCGCAACATTTTTTGTGGAAGTCAAAACACAGAAATTGTCAGGAGTATGGCTTTCGCTGCATGGTAAACAGGCTTTGAAGAAATCTTCTTTTGTTGTATACTATATCCAAATACATCATGAGACAAGGTTGAAAAATATTTTTCACCCGACAGTATACATCTTGTGCTTATTGGCACAAAGTACTTGACGCACATAAGTAAACGCGGTAGTGTGAAAACAATCACAAACCAAAACCGATGGTAAGGAGGAGCTTTATGGATAAGACAAAAGTGGAAGATCTGATGATTCCTCTCACTGCTCTTTATGCAGTTCAGGAGGATGGTTCTTTCGCGGATGCTGTGCATGGTTTGGAACTCGCACTTGTAGACTTCAAGGCAGGAAAGCGTCCTTTGGCGGTTTTGATTGTTCTTGATGCGCAGGGAAATCTCGTGGGGAAAATTTCTCCTTCCGACATTTTGCGCAGTATGGAACCCAGCTATGCCAAGGTGTTGAATGAAGACATCAGCGTGCAGGTGAGCAAATTTGGTTATCTGATTCAGAGCTTGCGTGAGCAGGTACAGCATGCTTCCCTGCCATGGGATAAAATGTGTCAGACAGCACGTACATGCAAAGTGTCCGACATCATGCAAAAGCCCGCACACAGCCAGGTAGTGCAGGTTGGTGAAAGTTTGAATGAGGCGATACACCGTTTTGTGTTGGGTAAACATAATACGCTTTTTGTTACCAATGGTAGGCAGTTCTTGGGTGTGCTCAATATGCGTGTTATTTACCTTGCGATCATCGAAAGATTGAAAACGGAATGTCAGTTATAGACAGATTTTTTTGAGCGTTCACGGGTGTTGTAGGTTGAGCAATGTGAAGATGTGGGGATGCCCGCCAAACAAATACTGGAGACGTCATGACAGATCACAATATCAATCCCGATGTCCCTCATGAGGTTATTGAGGAACAACCTTCCGGATATAACGGGAAAGTCGTTATTATAAAACTGTTGATTGCCATTGCCCTGGGACTTATTGTTTATGCTTTGCCCACACCAAAAGATCTGGCACCGGAAGGCCATCGGCTTGCTGCCGTGTTGATTCCGGTAATTTTTCTTTGGGTTTCTGAAGCGATTCCTATTGGTATTACCGCATTGCTCGCAACAGCGGGTATGATCGCCTTTAAGGTGACTTCAACACGAGAGGCTTGGGCTCCTTATGCTAACCAGGCCGTTATGTTTGTTATGATGATTATCATGTTTGGTGTGGTGCTGAACGAAGTTGGGCTGGCAAAACGTCTGCTCTTCTGGATTCTGCGTTTTGCCGGTACAAATGTGAAAAAGCTCAGCTTCTTTATTGCTGTGTCCTGTACACTGCTGGCAACAATATTCCATGATGCGACAGTAACCATTATTATGATTTTTGCGATATTACCTATTTTTGCCGCTATGGGTATTACCGCAAAAAACAGTAATAATTTGAGTAAATTTTTCATAATTCTCATACCGCTAGCCTCGTCGGCTGGTGGTTTTGGTACAGATCGGAAGCGCGTCGTGTAGGGAAAGAGTGTGCGTCCTGGTGGCTATGTGAGTTGGCTTCTGGCCACTGTGCTGTACTTGCGAACGGCAC
>CAMTOM010000030.1 GCA_947074125.1 uncultured Desulfovibrionaceae bacterium | reverse complement strand
GTTGCGCCTATAAGTGCGCCTTTCGATTGGTTGCTGTTCATTATTGCTTTGCTGTTGCTGAGTTTTGGTCTGATTATGGTGTTGAGTGCCAGCGGTGTGGTGGCAGAGCAGATCAATGGTGACAAGTATTTTTTCTTCAGACGTCAGCTTTTCTTTGCGGCTTGTGGCGGGCTTGCCTTATGGATGGCTGCCATTATGCCACGTCGCTGGCTGTATGGTGTGCAGTATCCGGCACTCTTTGTAGTACTTTTGTTGTTACTGGTGACAATATCTCCGATTACGCCTTCTATTAACGGCGCGAAGCGCTGGATTGTGCTGGGACCGATATCCATTCAGCCTATGGAATTTGTTAAAATAGCTCTGGCGCTCTATCTGGCATATTTTATGAGCACGAAGCAGGGTTTTATTAAAACATTTAGTCGGGGCGTATTGCCTCCCTTTGCGGTGACAGGATTATTCTGTTTTCTGTTGTTGCTCCAGCCAGATTTCGGAAGCGTGATTGTATTGTGCGCGATCCTGTTTTGTATGTGTGTAGTCGGTGGGACGCGTTTTCTCTATTTATTTGGGTTTTTTACCATATTTTGCGCGGCAGTGCTGGCCTTGATTCTCCATGCGCCATACCGGATGCGTCGTATCATGGCATTTACCGATCCTTTTAAAGATGCGCAGGATACCGGATACCAGTTGGTACAGTCTCTTCTTGCCATTGGTTCTGGTGGTTTCTTTGGTGTTGGGATTGGAGCGGGCAAGCAGAAGATGTTTTATCTTCCTGAAGCGCATAATGACTTTATTATGGCGGTCGTAGGCGAGGAACTTGGGCTTATGGGGATAACGATGGTTATGCTTCTCTTCTCCCTTTTGTTCTGGCGCTGCTATCGCATTATTATGGGGCAGGAAAATTTGCGGGACCGTTTTTCTGCTTTTGGCGTTTCGCTGATTATTGGTATTGGCGCTATTATCAATTTGGCAGTGGTTATGGGGGTGGCACCTCCAAAAGGTGTTGCCATGCCATTTTTGAGTTATGGCGGAAGTAGCCTTATGGCAACCATGATTTGCGTGGGGCTTTTACTGAATTTTTCACGGACGGTGAAGCAATGGAACGTGTCATCCTGACAACTGGTGGCACGGGGGGGCATATTTTCCCTGCTCTTGCCACTGCCGAAGAATTGAAGCGACAGAATCCTGCCATCCAGATTCTTTTCATGGGTTCATTTTACGGACCGGAAAAGCGTTTGGCAGAGCAGGCAGGGATTCCTTTTGAAGGTTTGGAAGTACGGGGATTGCTGGGAAGAGGGCTGCGCGCCTTTACCGCTGCGTATGCCATGATGCGTGCTGTGATGCGGGCAAGAAAGATTTTACACAGCTTCGCACCGGAAATTGTTGCTGGTTTTGGTGGATACGCGGCTTTTGCACCTATGTGTGCCGCACGTCTGGGGGGTATTCCCTCCTTGCTGCACGAGCAAAATGCCATTGCAGGGACGAGCAATCGTGTCCTGTCGCGATTTGCCAGAAAAGTATGCCTTTCTCTGGCAGAGACCAAGGGCTTTCCTGAGGAAAAATGTATAGTGACGGGGAATCCCGTACGTCAGGCCATTGTAGCATTGCGCGGCAGCTACACATATTCGGGAGAACGGCGGCTGGCTGTTTTGGGTGGCTCGCAGGGGGGACACGAGCACGAGTACCTGGCACTGCCACAGGGGGAATCACTGGAAATGGCGGGTGTGTGCATGCGGAGCCAGACAGTACAGCAAGATTGGGCAATGGATGGTGAAGCGTATGTGAGCGGTGGTTATGATGCTTCCTGTGTGCAGCCTTTTATTGATGATATGGCTTCATTATATACATGGGCTGATGTGGTATTGTGCCGCTCTGGAGCAAGCACAGTTGCCGAGCTTGCGGCTGCGGGCAAACCATCTGTTTTCGTTCCTTTTCCGCAGGCAATACATGACCACCAGACCTGTAACGCCAGAGTCATGGCACAGCAGGGTGCGGCCTTTCTCGTGCCGGAAGGTGACATGGAAACAACGGATGTGTGCCAGTTGCTGATCCGCTTATTTGACGAGCCAGAAACGCTTGTTCGTATGAGTGAGGTGGCAGCGGCACAGGCAAAAACGGATGCTGCTGCACGTATTGTTATTGAAATGGAGCACCTGGTTCACAGTGCTTCTGCCACAGCAGGAAATACCTTTTAACATTGGATTCCGGATGAAAGGGAAAGTCAGAAAAATTCATATGGTGGGAATTGGCGGTTCGGGAATGAGCGGTATCGCCGAAGTCTTGTTGCGCGAAGGCTATGAAGTGTGTGGCTCTGATATGGGAGAGTCCGCAACGGTATGCCATTTGCGCGATGCTGGTGCTGATGTGCGTATCGGACATGCTGCGGCGCATGTTACTGACGTGCAGGTGCTGGTCAAATCCACAGCGATTGGTGAAGACAACCCTGAAGTTCAGGAAGCGCGACGTCGTGGTATTCCTGTCATTCCCAGAGCCGAAATGCTGGCAGAACTTATGCGCTTGCGGCAGGGGATTGCCATTGCAGGTACGCATGGGAAAACCACAACGACATCACTGACAGCGGCTATTTTTGATCATGCGGGTATGGATCCGACAGTGGTCATTGGTGGACGTTTGAATGCGTATGGTACCAACGCGCATTTGGGAAGTGGACAATATCTTATCGCAGAATCTGATGAATCGGATGGTTCCTTTCTGTGTCTTTTCCCCATTATTAACGTTGTTACCAATGTGGATGAAGACCATCTGGACTACTACAAAACACGCGAAGCGCTGGACGATGCCTTTGTGCAGTTCATGAATAAGGTGCCTTTCTACGGCATAAATGTGGTGTGTCTGGATGATCCTGGTGTGCGAGCTTTGCTGCCCAGGGTGAAACGTCCGATCATGACATATGGTTTTGAGCAGGGAGCGCATTTGCGGGCAGTGATCCTTGAGATGGGAGTCAAAAATATTTTTGAGGTGTGGCGTGAAGGAGAAAAGCTTGGTGTTGTGGAACTGCCACAGCCTGGCAGACATAATATTCTAAATGCTCTGGGAGCCATAGGTGCGGCGCTGTCAGCGGGTATAGCTTTTGCGCAATGTCGTGATGGTCTTGCTGTCTTTGGTGGCGTTGGGCGACGCTTTGAATATAAGGGCGAGAAGAAGGGTGTGCTTGTGATTGATGATTACGGACACCATCCGGCGGAAATAGCGGCAACGCTGGCAACCGCACGTCAGGCATATCCTGGTAAACGCCTTGTCGTTGCTTTTCAGCCACATCGCTTCAGTCGCACCCAGGCGCACTTTGGTGAATTTTGCAAAGTGTTTGACAACACGGACAAGCTGCTCCTGACAGAAATTTATCCCGCATCGGAAAAACCGATTCCTGGGGTGAGTGGTCAGAGTCTGGCGCAGGGTATTCGTCAGGTTTCAAATGTAGATCTTGAGTTTTTCCAGAATATTGATGCTCTTGTGCAGGCGCTTCCTGCTCTCTTGCGCGAAGGGGATATTTTGCTGACCTTGGGTGCTGGCTCCATTACTCGTGTGGGCCCTGCCTATATTGGAGAATAACATGCTTGAAGTGCGTAACTCTCCCTCTCTTGCAGAACTGACAACGTTGCGTCTTGGCGGCACAGCTTTGGCAGAGATTCTGTTGCGCACTCATGAAGATGTGGTTCATCTCGAAAGCAGGGTACGTGCTTTGGGGGGCGAGCCTTATGTTCTGGGGCGGGGAAGTAATATCCTTGCCGCCGAAGGTACGGTACCCGTGGTGCTGATACGTCCTCTCATAGAGCTTAAGCCACATATTGTTGCTGAAGACGCGACACATGTACATGTATGTGTGGGGGCGGGAGTACGCCTGCCTGAATTGTTGCGCCAATGTGCTGCGTGGGGATTGTCGGGTCTGGAAGGGCTGTGTGGCATTCCTGGGCATGTTGGAGGGGCGGTTGCCATGAATGCGGGATCATACCAGTGTGAAGTATGTCCACTTCTGGAGCGTATACGCGTCTATATTTTGGGAAAAGGTATTCAAGAAATACATAAGGAACAGATTCATTTTGGGTATCGCCATATGGAAATTGTAGGCGAAAAAGAGAAGTTTATTCTGCTGGATGCAACTTTTTGCTTGACAAGGGCAAAATGTGGTGAAATTACTAAATCTATGAGTTTAAACTTTTTCAAGAAAAAGTCTACACAACCGATAACAGCCTGGAGTGCTGGTTGTATTTTTAAAAATCCTGAAGGCGGAGAGTCTGCCGGAAGGTTGCTGGATCTGGCAGGCTTTAAAGGGCGTGTTCTCGGAGGGATGGCTTTTTCTCCCTTACATGCGAATTTTTTGATTAACATGGGTACAGGTTCTTCCGAAGCTGCGTTTGCGCTTATTCGTCAGGCGAAAGAAACCGTGCTGGAGCGCTTTGAGGTTGCTCTTGAAACAGAAGTACGGATGCTGCCGTGGCCTCGGATTTAGGAAAGAATAAACGACGTGCGCGTAATACCTATGTGAATAAGCCTTCGCGCAAACGCTTTGTTCTCAAAAAGCCGTCGTTTGCAATATTTGGCAGTCCCCGTCGTTTTCTCAGTACCTTTTTGGTGAGTTGTTTTTGCATAGCGCTTTTTTTGGGGATTTGCCTGGGAACATTGAAGGTCTATGGCCTTATTACAACAAGTTCCTTTTTTGAGACAAAGCATGTCAGCGTTATGGGCAATGCGCGTCTTACACGTGAAAGCGTATTGAAGCTTGCGGGTTTGCGGCTTGGAGAAAATGCTCTCTCCATGAATATCGCACAGGCAGAACGTCGTTTAATAGAGAATCCGTGGATTGTGGGTGCTTCTGTAAAGCGAATACTGCCAGACCGCTTCATTTTAAAGGTTGAGGAGCGCGTCCCCTTTTTTTGGGTACGCCGTGAGAAAAAGCTTTACTATGCAGGTGAACAGGGGGATGTGATTGCTCCGGTGGAAGGGGCAAACTTCATCTCACTGCCCATGCTGGACATTGCAAAGGGGAGTGGTGATTGGGCACAATCGCTTGCGGCGTGTCTGTACGAGATACAGCACGGAGGTCTTCCCGCAGCTTTTGCTTCTATTGGGGCAATCAGGGTACGTCCCGGACAGGTGTTGGAATTTGATGTTGCTGACAGGGATTTACGGTTGACGATCAGCAGCACAGATTGGCAAAAAAATCTGAAAAAAATACGTCAGACCCTACAGGATTTGGCTCGCCGCAAAGAAATCGGAAATGTGCGGGAGATACGATCTGCAGATGATAAGGTCTGGGTAATAATGAATGGCGTACCCTAGGTTTGTTCAGGCGTTCGCAGGAGTTGAAAGATGGCAAGATCAGAACTGATTGTCGGTCTTGATATAGGGACAACAAAGATTTGCGTGGTTGTTGGCGAACGCTCTGAAACCGGTGGCGTTGATGTTGTGGGTATTGGGACATGTCCTTCCACAGGAGTACGCAAAGGCGTTGTTGTTAATATTGAGCAGACTGTGCAGGCTATCCGGCGTGCTGTTGATGAAGCAGAAAATATGGCCGGTTGTGAAATCCACAACGTATATGTGGGCATTGCTGGCAGTCATATTACCAGTATCAACAGCCACGGAGTGATTGCTGTCAAAGGTGGTGAGGTCGATCACCGTGATGTGGAACGTGCCCTTGAAGCGGCAAAAGCCGTGGCTATTCCCGCAGACCGTGAAGTGATCCACACCTTGCCGCAAGAATACATTGTGGATGACCAGCGTGGTATTGCTGATCCGCTGGGAATGGCGGGTGTGCGTCTTGAGGTGATGGTGCATATTGTGACTGCTGCTGTCTCTTCTGCACAAAATATCCATCGCTCCTGCAACCGTAGCGGGCTTGAAGTTTCAGACTCGGTTCTGGAGTCCCTGGCCTCGGCAAAGGCAGTACTGACACCAGAAGAACGCGAAATTGGCGTTGCTCTGGTAGATATGGGCGGTGGCACAACGGATATAGCCATCTTCTCCAATGCTTCCATCAAGCATACTTCAGTGCTGGCACTTGGTGGGCAGAACCTGACAAATGATATTGCTTTTGGACTGCGTACCCCTGTGGCCGCAGCCGAAAAGATCAAAATCAAATATGGCTGCGCTTTGGCCGAGATGGTTCCCAGTGGCGAGCTGATAGAAGTTCCCAGCGTGGGAGGGCGTGAATCACGTCGTCTTTCACGACAGGTACTGGCTGAAATATGTGAGCCGCGCATGGAAGAAATTTTATATCTGGTTAATCAGGCTCTCTTGCGCTCAGGATATAAAGAAATGATTGGCGCTGGTGTGGTGCTGACTGGCGGTACAGCGCTTATTGAAGGCTGTCAGGAGCTTGGTGAACAGATTTTTGGTTTGCCCACACGCATTGGCTATCCCCGCAATGTGGGCGGTCTGAAAGACGTCGTGAACAGCCCAAAATTCGCCACAGCGGTGGGGCTGCTGTGTTATGGAACAGAGCAGGATGCCACTCAGGTAAAGAACTTCTCTACTGGTGAGACGCGCATGTATAATGAATTGCTTGCCAGATTCAAACGATGGTTTTCAGAAATTTTCTGATCTGATTTTTTCAGAGGAACTGTCATGGGTATGATGGTTCTGAATTTCAAGGGGGGCGGCCTTTAGGAGCCGCTGGAACTGATGTCCAAAAAGGACACAAACACAGGTGGTTTTCACAGGAGCCACCGCACGGGATGAACCGGAAAGAGTTCGGAAATTTCGTGAATGTTCTTGCTGTGACGCTTCGGATTCTGGCGGGCAGAATTGAGAAGCGGCTAGTTCAGTAATCCCTGCAAGGCAGGGGTAATCCTTTCATTATGAAAGGGAGGCGCGTATGACAATTGTTGATGATATCGCTGATGGTGCCTTGGGCAACAGCGCAAAGATCAAGGTCTTTGGTGTTGGTGGTGGTGGCGGTAATGCCATCCAGAATATGATTTCCTGTGGTCTGCAAGGGGTACACTTTGTTTGTGCCAATACCGATGTGCAGGCTCTCAATAAAAATTCAGCTCCCTGTAAGATTCAGATTGGTGAAAAGCTTACCAAAGGTTTGGGAGCTGGTGCGAATCCTGCGGTTGGGCGTGAAGCTGCAATCGAAAGTGTTGATTGCATTCGCGACGCTATCGGGGATGCCGATATGGTTTTTGTTACCGCAGGGATGGGCGGTGGTACCGGTACAGGAGCTGCCCCTGTTATTGCCCAGGTAGCCAAGGAGCTGGGAGCTCTTACCGTGGGCGTGGTCACAAAGCCTTTTGGTTTTGAAGGCTCAAAAAGGCGTGCTGCAGCCGAAGCTGGGGTGGAAGAGTTCAAGAAGCATGTGGACTGCTTGATCACCATTCCCAATGATCGTCTGATGGCATTTGCCCCTAAAAAGACACCATTCAATGAGATGCTGCGCAAAGCCAATGATGTGCTCTACTATGCGGTCAAGGGTATATCTGACGTTATTACCGAAAATGGTCACATCAACGTAGACTTTGCTGACGTCCGTACATGTATGGGTGAAGCAGGTCTGGCCCTCATGGGCACGGGAATAGCCTCTGGTGAAAACCGTGCTCGTGAGGCGGCACAGCGTGCGATTATGAGTCCTCTTCTGGAAGACGTCTCTTTGGAAGGCGCACGGGCAGTACTCTATAATATCACAGCTTCTATGGATATTTCTGGCGACGAAATTCAGGATATTGGTGATACCATTTCTGAAGCCGCGCATCCAGATGCCAATATCTTCTTTGGTATTGTCTATGATGACAACATGGAAGATGAGATCCGCATTACTGTGATCGCAACAGGCATTGAACCAGTTGTTAAGGGCATGAATACCCTTACTGCTAATGCTGCCAGAGTAACATCTTTTTCTGCCGAAAATGCTGCCATGAATCGTGTGGCTCCTCCTGTGGCTCAAGCTCCTGTGCAGCCTGCGCCTGCACCTGTGATGGAAGATCCCATGCCACAGATGAGCAGCCGTCCCGTGTATCGGCGGCGCATGACCGCAGGTTGGGCGGACGAAGGCAGTCATGTTCCCCCATATCAGCGTAAAAGTGAAATGATGGGTACTGCCCGTCGTTCTGCAACGCAGTATACTCCAGGGAAAGACGATTATACCTTTGATGAAGAGGATTTTGAAACACCAACGTTTATCCGCCATCAGGCAGACTGATATTTCCGGCCTGCGCGCCTGGAATCCTTTCAGGGTATTAGCCCTGGAATGCCCGCACGGAGGCTTTTTGCCTCCGTTGCGGGGATGCGGAAAGTGGAAGAAAAATCAAGAAAATATAACGGGCGGATGGCTTCATCTGCCCATGTTTTTTGTTAAGGAGTTGGAGGAAATGAGTTCATTGTGGGGAAGAGCGCGTGAAGCGCAGACAAGTCTGAAGTGTCCGGAATGTGATGCTTCATTGCTGATTGCCAGATCCTGTCATGATGTTATTATGCGGTGTGCGGCGTGTGGTGCCAGTTATCCGCTCAGGCGTTTTATTGCCGAGGCTGACAGCGTCATGGAGGACTTTCTGGAGAATGTCTATGTTGATCGGATGTGATGTTTCGTAGTGAAACACATTTGGGAAGCGGCAGGTATTTCTTGTCGCCTTTTTTTATATAATGGAGAGAGAAATGACTGCAGCACAGGGTAAGCAAATACTTATTGGCCTCTGTCTTTTGGCACTCTTGGTACTGTTTCTGTTTGGTTATGACACTGAGGAGAGCAGCAAGGGTGAAGGTGTAGAAAGCCTGAAAATTACAGGCGCGGTGGGCAATGTACATGGCATACTGCAAGTTCCAGAACTCAGGCAGGGAGAGAAGTGTCCGCTGGTTGTTTTGATGCACGGTATTACTTCGAGTACAAAAGATCCTCTTATGACTGCGCTTGCCGAGGCCCTTCAGCACGCAGGAATTGCGTCCATTCGCTTTGATTTTAACGGGCATGGAGAAAGTGACGGTACCTTTCAGGACATGACTGTTCCCAAAGAGATTGAAGACGCCAGAAATATGTATACATACGCAAGGTCTTTGCCTTTTGTGAGCGATATTGCCTTGCTGGGACACTCACAGGGAGGAGTGGTTGCCAGTATGCTTGGAGGTGAACTTGGTACTGAGAGCGTAGCAGCTCTCGTGTTGATGGCGCCTGCTGCTGTTCTCAAAGAGCATGCTTTGCAGGGTAATATTGTGGGAGTGAGGTTTGACCCTGAAGCTATTCCGGAATATGTGACAATTTTTAATGGATACAAGCTGGGGCGTGAATATATCAAAGCGGCGCAGGCATTGCCCATTTATGAGGTTGCTGGGCGTTATGCTGGCCCTGTGTTTATTATACATGGTTTGTCTGATACGATTGTCGATGCTGTGTATGGCGAGCGGTATCAGAATATATATGAAAATGCGACACTAGCTCTCCTTGATGGCGAAGATCATGTCTTCTCACGTGAACGTGAAAAGACGGTGAACAGTGTTCTTGCTTTTTTACGAGAGAAATTGCGGTAATCGCGACAGATCATTACTATGAAGTGATAGTGAAGAAGGAGTATTAAAGCTATACCTTACTTGGCATAAAAGCATGTTTATTTTTAGATACAGTATCTGTAAAAGGTATCTCTTGAAAAAGATATTTTTCAGATACTGTATTTTTTTATATTTTTATAAATAATAATTCTATCTATTATGAATAATGTAAATAATATTCATTT
>CAMTOM010000029.1 GCA_947074125.1 uncultured Desulfovibrionaceae bacterium | reverse complement strand
GGCTCTGTCTGTCGTGGCGGGGTCGGGACGTGTGTTGCTGTCAGATGGGTGTGCGGTGTGTGGCGGCGGGCGTGTGGCGGAACTCCGTCATGCTTTGGGTCGTCATGAACCACAGGTACTTCTAGGGACCCAGAGGCTTTCCAAAGGGCATCACTTCCCCAATGTCACTTTAGCTGTAGTTGCTGATTGTGAGATGGGGCAGCACTTACCTGACTATCGTGCTGCGGAACGCACCTTTCAGTTGCTGGTGCAGTCTTCAGGACGTGCGGGAAGAGGGGAAAAAGCAGGGCGGGTTCTGATTCAGACACGGGATAAAGAGCATTATTGCTGGAAGTATATATTGAAGGGAGACTTTGAAGGCTTCTATGCGGAAGAAATGTTGCGCCGCCAGCGTCGGCGCTATCCTCCTTTTGTGCGTTTGGCTCTTGTACGGATGTTGCTTCCTATGGCGGGGGATTCAGGTGCAAAAGTGCTCAATAATAGTGATGTAAAAGAATTTCTTGCGACTTTTGGGCAGCATCTGCGTACTTTCGCCACAAGTGTCGGTGTGACATTATTGGGACCTGTACCTGCACCTTTACCCATATTGCGAGGCCAGCGTCGTTATCAGTGTTTACTCAAGGGTGAACGTTGGCAGGATATCCGGCAGGTATTTTTTTATGCACGTTCGCTACCGGAATCAAAGGTGGCACGTCTTTTGCTTGACCTTGACCCTATGAACATGCTCTAGTACTCTCCATATCGCGTGTGCTCCTTCTGGAAAATACTGTGAAGTATCTTTTTTTTAAAGTAGCACTCTTATTCTTAGGAAGATCTGTCAATACTTCTGGGAGGTTCGGTATGAGGGGATTGCGTACGTTGTGTATGTGTCTGGGGATTGTCATGGGGATGGCAGGCAGTGTTTTTGCGGAAGGTTTTGCCATGAATGAATGGAGTGCGCGTGGCCTGAGCCTTGCTGGGGGTATGGTAGGGCGCGCAGATGATCCTTCAGCTTTGGCGTATAATGCTGCGGGTATTACACAGCTCCCAGGTTTGCAGGTTTTGGGAGGAGCTGCTTTTATCGCACCCATGGGGACTGTCGTCGGTGAGTTTGCCAATGGCAGAAAGCTCACAACACAGACAAAACCAGCCACGTGGATGGCACCACATGCCTATGCTTCCTATCAGTTAAATGATTCGTTCTGGTTAGGTCTTGGGGTATTTTCCAGGTTTGGCTTGGGGAACAGTTTTGATGGGAAGTGGTTTGGGCGGTACAATATTTATGATGTGGGCTTGCAGACACTTTCTGCTGTGCCAACCCTGGCTTACAAGGTCAACGACTGGCTTTCACTTGCGGTAGGAGTGGAGATTTTATACGGGCATTTGTATGAGGGAGTGAAAATCCCCACAGCGCTCAACAGGGCACAGCTGCTCGCAGGCTCACAAACAGGCATATTTTTAGACAATGATTTACAGGCTGAGGGGCATGGTTGGGGTGTTGGTATTAACGCCGCCGCGCATATGCGCTTTAATGAGCAGTGGTCGTTAGGGCTTGCCTATAAAAGTCAAATCACTCTCACTATGGAAGGGGATACCAATTTTGCGTATCAGGGGCCTAATCTTCTGATCAATGCGGGCAAGCATTTGCCCAATGCGTATAATGGAAGCCTGGACGGCACTGTGCAGCTCCCCGATTCTTTGACGGTTGGTCTTATGTACAAGCCATTGGATAATTTGAGTTTTGAAGTTGGTGGCGCGTTTACGCGCTGGTCAACATATAATGCGCTGAATATTTATATGCACTCCCCAACAGCATATGCTGCCAAAAGTCAAAAAAGTTTTAAGGATGGCTGGACTGTCAATGCCAGTGTCGAATATCTTCCTTGGGATTGGTGGGCTTTGCGCGCAGGCTTTTGGTATGAGACGCCCGTAACGCGAGAATCACATATTGACTTTATGATGCCAACGAATGGGCGTAGAACGTATACGATTGGTACTGGCTTTAAATGGAATGATTTTACTGTGGATCTTGCCTTTGCCCATATGCGTGTCAATCCCTGCTCGTACCATAAAACAGACGCGAGTGGCATTTTATTTAATCCTGCAAGCGGGAATATGGTGAATGGTAAAACAAAAGATGTGTCCGCCAATATCTATATGTTTTCTGTGGGCTATACTTTTTAGTATGCTTTGTTGAGGCATATTTGTGCTGAAGAGGCGATGCTAAAGATTTTTTCGGCATCGCCTTATTTTTCAAAGAGCTTGTAATATTACCTGTTTGCATTATGATGCTCTCTTCGGAGGTGTTAGCTTTTAGAAAAATGGGAGCATGACGGGGAAATATTTTTATTGAGCAAATCTTACAGACTGTACCTGCTTGTCTTCAGAAGTACTTTTTATATGTGATTTGTATCTTTTTTGATATTCTAAAAAGTAATAAAATACTGGAGTGCCTTGTATCTCTCTTTTCTTTCTTTTTTGTTCTCCCTTATTTCCCTGCTTGCGTCTTGCGCTATATAAGGTTGACAGTTGCATCCATTCACAGATATAGAGAAAAAGCCTTAATTGTTGCAACTTTTGGAGGGTTGATTGTTATGAAAAAGTTTTTTGCGGCTTTCGCACTCCTTGCTGTTCTGGCACTTCCTATGTCTGCCAGCGCTCAAGGCTTTTATGTGGCACCCAAATTCCTGATGACCATTCAGGATACGGGAACTGTTTCCAAAACAGGTTTGAGTGATGTTAAAGACTACAGCCAGTTCACACTTGGTGGCGCACTCGCTGCTGGTTTTGACTTCTATCCTGCTTTTGCCATTCCCGTTCGTGCAGAACTGGAACTCGCCATGCGTGGTGACAGCAAAACAGCATGGGATGGTTGGGGAACAAGCACAAAGGCTCTGTGGAACAACACAACAATGTTCCTGAATTTCTTTGTGGACTGGCACAATGACAGCGCCTTCACACCTTATATCGGCGCTGGTGTCGGTATGGCGTTCCGCTATGCTGGTTACGACGTAAGCCAGATGGCAGGTCTGTCTGCTGTGACGATGAAGTCCTCGAAAGACGACTATTCTACCAGCTTTGCCTGGAACTTGGGCGCTGGTGTTGCGTATGAAATTACAGAAAACATTGCCATTGACCTGGGATACCGCTTTGTATCTTTCAGCGAACATTCCACTTCCTGGAATGGCTACAAGCTGGGCGTAAATCCCTACAATCATGAAATTATGCTGGGTGTGCGTTTTACTTTCTAGCATATCCTCATTTTCTTGACATACTGACGCCAGAGCGTTCCATACTTGTGTATGGAACGCTCTTTCTTTGTTGTTTTCTATTACTCTGTATGAAGAATAGCCTTGTGCGGAGAATAAAAGAAGGGCAGCATTTCTGCTGCCCTTCTTTTCAATGCTATTGGTTTGGTGAACTAAGAATCAATTAAAGGTACATGGGATAAATAAGGCATATGTGCCAGTATTAGTGCGTTACGTTATGCTTCTATGCGCACAGCGTCGATTTTGGCAAGCCAGAGTATGGCGCGTAAAACATGATCTCTGCGCTCTTCTTGAATAGCCTCCAAAGCCTGACTTACGGTTCGCTTACGTGAAGCGGCTTCGAGAATGATCGAAACTTCGTCAGCTTTGGGGAAAATGGATTCCGCAAAGTCAAACATCTTTAATTTGCGGCATTCTGCGACATATTTTTCTACCGCCTTGGGATTTTCTCCCACAAGGTGCAGCGTATGCTTGCGGCGTAAAACTTTTGTGGGATACGCAGCAAATGCATAGAAAGGATCAAGGCGGGCAGGCCAGGGGTGCGCCAGAGGCTTGCACTTGCTTCCTTTAGCTTTGCGCAATTCATTTTGTTTTTGCCAGGCTTGCTCATATTGTGGGACAATCGTTTTCCAGGTGAAGTGATCCTGCACCCTTTGCTTGCCTGCTTCGCCCATCTTCTTACGCAGATCAGGCGAGTTGAAGAGTTTGACAAAGGCTTCTGTGGTTGCCTCCACATCAACATTGACACAGCAGACAGTATAGCCGCTATAGCGTCCATATACTGTCACATCCAGTCCATAATCTCTGGCAAAATCTTCGCCAAGGCCTTTATCCGGCATCATGGTTGGGACGCAAAAACCATCTATGCCATCACGCACGCTTTCACGATAGCCATCCCAATCAGAAACAACCACAGGGATGCCCGCTGCCATGGCTTCTATCGGCGTAATACCAAAGGTTTCCTGAATATTGTCAGACAAAGAGCAGAAAACGTCTGCACAAGCCCATGCCGTTTCGCGCTTGTCCGGTTCACGGCCATCTAGAGAAACGACCTGAACGTTCTTGCAAGCAAATGCACGGCCTTCATCATACGCGCGCTCAAAGTGAACGCTGGTGTACCAGCCACACTCCACGAGCATGACCTTTTTACCAGGAGCCAGACGCTCTGCGGCTTTTTCCAGTGCCCGATACATGGAGTAGGGATGTGCCTTCAGGTTGAATGAGAGGCGTCCGACAAAGAGAACCACCAAAGTATCATCATCGGCTCCAATGGCCTGACGCGCTTTTTTCTTTTGTTCATCCGTAAAGACGAAGTCTTCAGGATGTATACCCAAAGGAATGACAGGCATCTGCGGCAATGCGATGGAACAGGCGCCCATGCGTTGTTTCAGGTATTCTTTTTGTGCCTGGAAAATACACTCAACATTGCTTTTCACGGAGTTGCTGGTGCATATGAGCGTATCCCATGGCTGTAAAGGCGCAGTGAAAAATTCTGTGAGCACATCCATAATTTGAGAAGAAGAGGTGGTGTGGGTAATGCCACACAGGCTCCATGCCGCATTTCCAAAGCGGGAACGGCGCCAGGCGTGTCGTCCCAGACTGGGAGCAGGATAATGCAAAACACCCACATCAGCGAGCTGGGCAATATCCTCATTACGTATAATCTTTGTGGGTTCTGTGCGACCGGATTCTTTTATTGCTGTTTGAAAAACATCAACAAATTCTTCTTTCTCAAGATGTGCCCAGAAGGTATCTGTCTTGTGATATTTCAACAAGCCACGCAGAAAAGACTCTCCGGCGGCATTACGCCCCATCAGCTTTTGCAGCTTCGTGGTATATGCTTCTGAACGAAAATAAAGTGCTGCGGTTGTCATAGCCATCCTCTCCAGTAGTATAGTAAATCACGAACTTTTCTATGATGATCGCAGAAAAGATCGCTTATCGGAAATATCGGCTGTTCCGGTGCTTCTATCAGGGCTGTATTGTGATAAGATGTAGTATTTCCTCAATAACTTCCGTAATGCTTTTGGGGGAAGTATCAATGATTTTAGCATCGGATGCGGGGCGTAGGGGCGCGACGGCTCTTTCTCTATCCATGGTGTCACGTTGACGGATGCTGTGTACCAGTGCATCAAGATGAGCCTCTTTTCCTTGAGCACGCAGATCAAGAAGGCGTCGTTGTGCCCGTATTTCGGGCGTCGCGTCTAAAAAAAACTTATATTGTGCCTGTGGAAAAACAACCGTTCCCATATCACGTCCTTCGGCAACGAGGGATGCCGTATTGGCGACAGCGCGCTGTGCTTCTTTGAGAAAGTCCCGTACAGCTGGCAGGGCAGCGTATTTGGCAGCCAGAAGGCCAACCTCTGCGGTACGGATTTCACTGCCAACGGGGAGGTCATTGCAGAAAAGTTCTGAAGTATTCCCTGTGCCCTGTAGGGAGAAGTGCCATGTCCGGCAATATTCATACAATGCCTCAGGTGAAAGATCTGCTGCTTTTTCCCCCAGTTTCGTGGCAAGGCAGCGAAACATGGCGCCCGTATCAAGGTAGGGTAAATGAAGCCTGTCTGCCACAGTACGGGCAACAGAGCTTTTGCCCACACCAGCAGGCCCATCTATGGTGATAACAAATGTCTTCATTTGATGCAGTCACGCAAAGCTTTGAGGAAAAGGCGGTTTTCATCGTGTGTGCCGATGCTGACGCGCAGGAGATGTTCCAGACCATAACTTTTCAAAGGGCGAATAATAATGCCATGCTGCAAGAGTTTTTCAAAGAGAGGAACAGCCTGAAGGCTTCCCGCAGGAGGTGCGAACATAAGAAAGTTGGCAGCGCTCGGGTAGACAGTACAGCCTGTAGCCGAAAGCTCTTTGGTGAGGAATGTGCGCCCTTCACGGACAGTGCGCAATGTCGCCTCTCGAAAAGACTTGTCGGCAAGTGCGGCGAGTCCAGCTTCCTCTGCCAGAATGTTCACAGAAAAGGGAAGGCGTACACGCCAGAAATACTGTGCCAGTTCTTTGGGGAGAATGCCATATCCCAAACGGAGTCCAGCCAGACCAAAACTCTTGGAAAATGTTCGTAAAAAGGCTGTGTTTTCAGGATAGACTCCAGATGTGAGCAAAGAGGCAGAAAGCTCATCGTCAGCAAAATCCATGTAGGCTTCATCAACAACAAGGAGAGTCTGTTCTGGCAGTGAGCGGGCAAAAGCGAGCAGGGCATCGCGTGATGGGCAATATCCTGAGGGGTTGTCAGGTGTTGTGATAAACACCAGGCGTGTGTTTTGATCTACTTTGGCGCGGAGAGCTTCAAAATTAAAGGAAAAGTCGACATTGAGTGGTTCTCGCCGTATTTCTGTACCACAGATGCTTGCCTGAAGTGGATAGATACTGAAACAGGGGGTGCAACAGACAATATTATCCTTGCCAGGCGTAACCCGCAAACGGATAAGAAGGTCGATAATTTCGTCAGAGCCATTACCAATGACAATATTTTCTGGGGACACCTTGTGAAATGTTGCCAGTGCTGCTGCCAGACGCGGATTGCCTTCTCTGGGATAGCGGAAAACCATATCGGCATGGCGGCGAATACTTTCCTGCACCAAGGGGGAAACGCCCAGCGGGTTTTCATTGCTGGCCATTTTAATAATCTGATCAAGACCATAACGCTCACGGATCTCATCAATGGAGCGACCAGGTACGTAGGGGGCGATGGTATCTATTTCCTGACGCACTGATGTGCAGGCGAGATTCATGTACACCTCAGAATGATGCCGGAAACAGGATGTTTCCGGCGTTGTCTGTAAAAAAGGTCGCACGACACGAGGGAAGTGCGACCTTGTTTTGTATTAGTCATCTTCTTCTTTGGGGCGAATGGTCAGTACAGGCTGACGTGCGCTTTTCACGACTTTTTCTGCGACGGAGCCAAAGAGGATACGGTCAAGACCGGTACGTCCATGTGTACCCATAACGATAAGACCAACTTCTTCTTCATTGGCACGGCTCAGGATTTCTTCTGCCGCATACCCGATCAATACCTGTCCTTTGGCTTGAACACCTGGGAAATTTTCCGCTACAAAGGTCTCCATGCTTTTTTCAGCACCAGTAACGATTTCTCCCACAAAATTCTCAATGGTGTTGGGAGGCACGTGGAAGCCTACATACTGACTTAGGGAAGGTGCCGTATACACAACGACAATCGAGGCACCCAGTGCTTTGGCCAGCGTGGTGGCGTAGTGTGCAACTTGCTTGCTGTGCTCTGAAAGATCCACTGCGCAGAGAATTTTCTTGATGTTTTGCATAAGTGTTCTCCGTATTTCGCTAGATTGTCGCGATGTTGTGAGGGGGCACAGAGGCTGCCGCGAATATCATCCCCTGTTATCAATACTATAATCACAATTCTTGCGTTTGTCTTGAGCATTGCGGATGTTTCTTAAAAAAAGAAAAACGAGCAATCCTAAACAAAGGCAATATGTGTTACATTAAAACAGAAAAGAGTGATAGACAAGCTGTAAAAGTCTATTTCCCTTCCCGAAGCATGGTATCGAAGTAAGTAATGGTCTTTTTTAAGCCTTCTTCTAAGGGCACGGATGGTTCCCATGAGAGTTTTTCCCGCGCAAGAGAAATATCAGGGCGGCGCTGCTTGGGATCATCGCCAGGAAGAGGTTTGTACGTGATAGTAGAGCGGCTTCCTGTCATCTGTACAACCCGTTCTGCGAGTTCACGAATGGTGAACTCTCCAGGGTTTCCCATATTCATGGGGCCAACAAAAGTAACAGGTGATGCCATAAAGCGCACCATGCATTCCACAAGGTCATCTACGTAGCAAAAAGAGCGCGTCTGGCTGCCATCTCCATAAATGGTGATGTCCTCATTCTGCAATGCCTGAACAATAAAATTGGACACAACGCGCCCGTCATTGGGATGCATGCGAGGCCCATAGGTATTGAAAATCCGTCCGACCTTGATAGGAAGACTGGCTTGCCGATAATAGGAAAAGAACAGAGCTTCCGCGCAGCGTTTGCCCTCATCATAACACGAGCGGATGCCATTGGGATTGACATGTCCCCAGTAATCTTCTTTCTGGGGATGTATTTCGGGATCGCCGTAGACTTCTGATGTTGATGCCTGATAGATGCGTGCTTTAAGACGCTTGGCAAGCCCAAGCATGTTAATGGCACCATGCACGCAGGTTTTGATGGTCTGTATGGGATCATGCTGGTAATGAATGGGCGAGGCTGGGCAGGCCAGATTATAGATTTCATCTACTTCAACATAAAGAGGAAATGTCACGTCATGGCGGATAAGCTCAAAACGCTTGTCATCCAAGAGATGTTCCACATTCTGCCGTGCGCTGCTAAAAAAGTTATCCAGGCAGAGAACTTCATTGCCTTCTGAAAGAAGGCGCTCGCATAAATGGGAACCAAGAAAACCAGATCCACCCGTTACCAATACTCGTTTACGCAGATGCATTGTGCCTCCGTGTTTGCGTCCGCCCTCATGGCGGCACCCTTGTTGTTTTGGAATCTATCCTTTTATTGGGCGCAATGCAATCCGTTGCTTTTTAAGGGAACGAGGGGAGAAGAGTTTATTATGGCAATGCGTGGATGGGAGTGCAGAAGTGTGTTGTTCTCCATTCTCGTTCTTGCCTTTATTGAGAGGCATTGCTATGAGGTGAGGCGCTTGTTTTATTTGGCAGGGAGTGCGGGCAGCGCTGTGGCCTGTAAAGAATATTGGAGATGTTATGGTATATATCTGGTATCGTTTAAGGATGCAGTATGTCGCATAAAAAGAAAGAGCGTATTTCTCCTCTGACGCTGCAATTGCCTTGCGCTGGTGTGGACAGTCACGCACACCTTGATGGAAGCGCTTTTGATGCGGACAGGGAAGAAGTTCTCGAAAGGGCGCAGGTTGCAGGAGTTGCCCGTATTGGGAATGTTTTTTTGGGCGTTGATGTATATCGCGAGCGGCGCGAAATGTTTGCTGCGCATCCTGAAATTTTTTATTTGCTGGGAACGCATCCCTGTGATGGCATGCAGTGTGACGCGAAAGAAATTGAGGGGATGCGCGCTGCTTTTTTGGAAGATACGCGCTTGAAGGCTGTTGGAGAAATAGGACTTGATTTTTATTGGGATGATTGCCCCAAAGAAATACAATACCAGGCTTTTGAGCGTCAGTTGGCTCTTGCCAGAGAGCTGGAAAAGCCAGTGGTGATTCATTGTCGGGATGCAATGCCAGAAACACTTGCTTTTTTGGAAAGTCGGGATTTTGCAGGCTATCCTTTGCTGTGGCACTGCTTTGGCGGAGACAGGTATCTGGCCAAACGTATTATCCGAAATGGCTGGCATATTTCCATTCCTGGCCCAGTGACATTCCGTGCGAATACTGCCTTGCGCGAAGCCTTGCAGCAGATTCCCAATGACAGGCTGCTCCTGGAGACAGACTGCCCTTATCTTGCACCTGAGCCATGGCGTGGTACGCGCAATGAGCCAGCGCTTACCGCGTTTACCGCAGCGTGTATTGCACAGGAAAAAAGAATGTCGCCAGAAGCGCTCTGGCGTTTGTGCGGTGAGAATGCGTATCGCTTCTTTGTACTCTGATTCTTTCTTTTTTTTCTATTTGATTAAAAATCTCTTTTTTCCTTCCAGAAAAATGAAGAGAGGCGTAGTGCGGGTCTTCTTTTGGAGGCTCTCAAAGGGGAGTGTGTTTGTGATTCAGGGTGCTTGCACAGTCAGATTTTTTGTCTT
>CAMTOM010000028.1 GCA_947074125.1 uncultured Desulfovibrionaceae bacterium | reverse complement strand
GTTTTTAAAGCCATTTTGTATAACAATATGCTGATTAAGTGCAAGCATCATAAAAAAAGTAATGCATACACCGACAAATACACTCGAACTTTCTTCAGCAAGCAATTTATAGAGCTGCCTTGCCCTCAATGTGGCAACAATCATGTCACATATTCGCAAAAGTAACATCTGGTTAACATTAAACACAGTTACAATACTCAAAAAAATAGGATAGATATGTAATGTACCCATTTGCCATAATGAACCCATATTTTTAATAAAATAACCATTGCTTATACTAAAAAGCCCATAAAATCCCTCATCAGTGAAAGGCAAAGATGTCAACGATGAAATTCTAAAAATGAGTAAAGGAAACAAAACAAACAAAAAAACACATATAGATAGTATATTAACTTTTTTCTGTTTTTCTTCTTCCATAAATAACTCCTTAATATTGCTAACTAGAGAGATTGCAAAAAACTTTATGAATTTAGACTTTGGGTAGTGTGGAAATTATGAAAAATTGAGGCAGTCTCACTTGATCTGATACTTACTTCTGAGAGATGGTAAAGAACTCCATTTTGAAGGGAGTGCAACTAATCCCAATTCTCGTCACATCAACGAAATTTCCAGCGGAAAATTTCAAACAAAACGTCATTAAACACAAGATGGACTTTTGAATCTCTCTGATCGCCGATCTCTCCAGTCTACACGAGCCTGTTTCTTAATAGAATACGTACCTGCGCGAGGCCAAGACCGGAAAGTCTTAGCTTAGCCAAACAAAGCAACCTTAAGAATAAGCTGCCACGAAGCAGTAAAGATGAGGAAGCTCCAGCAAGCCAAACCTCAT
This sequence comes from uncultured Desulfovibrionaceae bacterium, assembly GCA_947074125.1. Classification (GTDB taxonomy): domain Bacteria; phylum Desulfobacterota; class Desulfovibrionia; order Desulfovibrionales; family Desulfovibrionaceae; genus JAQVCS01. Next base: position 9,227 of record CAMTOM010000028.1, on the reverse strand, counting down.
ACAAAAAAAGGATTCAGGCTTTTGACCTGAATCCTTTTACTTTATTTTTCTGGTGGAGCTGAAGAGAATTGAACTCTTGACCTCTTGAATGCCATTCAAGCGCTCTCCCAACTGAGCTACAACCCCACGGCAAGCGAGAAAATGCCTTAAATACCGCTTAGTGTCAATAGTTTTTTCATTCGCTCAAAAGAGCGAGATGGGCACTTTTGAGACGGAAAGATCTTTCCCGACACTTACTACCTTACTCAGCCTTCAAGAATCGCGCCCACTTTTGCCAGCGCATTCTCCAAAACTGTATCATTCACAGCATAAGAGAAGCGCACACAAGCATCATCGCCAAAAGCAGCACCTGGCACCAGAGCGACATGACTTTCTTCCAGCAAGCGAGCACAAAGCGCTGTGGAAGAATCCATACCCTCACGATAATAGCGACTCACATCCACAAAAAGATAAAAAGCGCCATCCGGCACAGGACACAAAGCCTTTGACCAGCCCTGAACAATCCCCAAAGCCAGATCACGACGACGACGAAAAGCGGCATTCATGCTGCGTACCGCATCATATGAACCCTCAAGGGCAGCCAGAGCAGCTCGTTGCGCCACAGAACACACACTGGAGATAATCTGCCCCTGCATGACTGTCAGCTTTTTAATCAGATCAGGATGCGCAACAGTATACCCAACACGCCACCCCGTCATGGCAAAGCTTTTCGAAACACCATTCACTATGGCAATATTTTCTGGATGTTTTTCCCACCAGGCAATGGCACTTGTCATCACAGCAGGGCTAAAAACGAGCTGGTCGTATATTTCATCGGAGATAACAAAAAGATTCTTTTCGATGGCCCAACGCATAAGCGCATCAAACTCTTCAGCCGTATACACCGCACCTGTAGGGTTGCTGGGAGAATTCAGAAGCAAGATGCGTGTCTTTGGCGTACAATAGGCATCAAGCATGTCTGGTGTTATTTTGAAAGCCTTATCAACCCCCGCAGGCACAATCACAGGAACACCCATCGCAAGATGAATCATATCAGGATAGCTCACCCAATATGGTCCAGGCACGAGCACTTCATCACCAGGATTCAAGAGCGCCTGAAAAAGATTGTACAGGGCATGCTTGCCACCATTATTGATAATCACCGCTTCCTGTGGCGGCGCGATTTCATACTGACGCTGAAAGTACTGCCCGACCGCACGGCGCAGTTCGGGAATACCCCCCACAGCCGTATATTTCGTAAAGCCCTCAAGAATAGCCTTTCGAGCTGCCTCACATACATGCTCTGGTGTGGAAAAATCAGGTTCTCCAACAGCCAGGCTTGTTACATCCATTCCCTGAGCCTTAAGCTCAAGGGTTTTAGCATTCATTCCCAAAGTCACCGAAGGCTTGATCTGCTGCAAACGATCCGCAAAATTCATACTCTCTCCTCAATACACGCACAAGCCATAACAACTCCCGCGCTCCTCCGTAAATAGCAAAACAGCAAAGCACAATACCCCTTCAAAAACGAGTACTCCCGTCTATGAAAGCGCTCTTCAAACAGAGATATGTACTATCGCAAAGTCTCTTTCCGACTGTCCATAACGCAGAAGAGAAAGCCCCTGGCATTCTCAACTTCGCAAGTATATCATAACAAGTTATGGAAAAGATGTAAATTGTTCTCTGAATGAAAGGTCTATCCCCTGAAGAAAACTGCTTTTTTAAAGATTCTACCTGACACGTTCTCTTCTATTGCTTACATTATTATTTATGATTTGATATAATCATTGCCCTGACACAGCAAATATCATACAAACACACGGGGCTTCCTCATCAAGAGATCTGCCAGAGCATCTTTTTTTCAGCCAATATCATCCGATAAGGCCAATCTGGCTCCAAGCCCATCCACATAATGAAAAGGTAGCGTATGAACTCTCATGACACCTTTCCCTTAGTCCCCATGCTCCCCGACTGCATTACCGGAACATTTCTTCGCAGAAAAAATCGTTTCAGTGTCGAGATTGAATATCGCAAAAAAACATTCTGGATTCACAGCAATAACTCAGGCAGCATGCTGGGACTGCTACGCCCAGGCACGCCAGTACTGGCCTCTCCAGCTCTTAACCCCAATCGCAAACTCCCCTTTACTCTCGAATATATCTGGTACAATGCCCCCTGTCCCGCACGTGCCGTTACAAAGCCAGATGGTCATGGCTTTTGGGTAGGTGTCAATACATCTGTGCCCAATCGCCTGCTTGAAAGCGCCTTCCGCAAGGGCTGTCTCCCTTTCGCACAGCAATATAGCACCTGCATGAGAGAAAAAGTCTATGGTCAGAGTCGCCTGGATGCCTGCTTCATAGCAGCAGACCTGCCACCACTTTGGGTTGAATGCAAAAATGTCACTCTCGTAGAAGGCGGCGTTGCCTGCTTTCCTGACGCAGTAAGCCAGCGAGGCCAAAAACATCTGCTTGAGCTTATGAACATTGCACAGCAAGGAGGACATGCGGCCATGTTCTATCTGGTACAACGCCCAGACGCCTCCTGCTTTGCACCAGCATCATTCATTGATCCTGAATATGCCAGATGCTATGAGCAGGCCCGAAAAGCTGGCGTACAGATGCATGTTTTCAGCACAATCATCGACACGACAGGCATTGACCTTGGCTTGCCACTCCCTCTTCTTGCTGCCGATACCTTTTAAAAACAAGCGCCCTGAAAACAAAAAATCCGTACAGCAGCACACACTGTGCGTATTGCTGTACGGATCAAACGAGATTTTTTAAAAATTATTGTGCGGATGCAGGATTTAAAAGCTCCTTGGCATCAAGTGAAGGGGCTGCCCCAGGGGCGGATGTATTGGAAGAAGGCGCCAGTACAGGATCATCCGTCATGGGACCGGCAGCGGGTGATATCGCATCACCTGAAGGTTCAATCCGACGCATGGGAATACCGCCTTCATCAAGATCGCTTCTGGCTCCCTGTCTATCAGTACTTTTTTTGACTGGCTGACGAACAGCATCTTTAGGCTTGGCAGCAGGCTTCGCCTTTTCCTGCCCTTCAGTCGCACCAGGTGCTACCGTACTTTTTTCTTTTTTGGGTGCAGCCGCATCTTTAGCATTTCCCTTGGCTGCAGGAGCAGGTTTTGCCGCTTCTGGAGTTTCAGGAGAGGCACCTTCATCCTGTAACTGTGGCGCATCAGCATCTTCAAGAGGAGGCAGATCTGAGCCAGCAGGCAGATCTGAGCCAGCAGGCATCTCCAAAGCAGGCGCGTCAATATCAACTGCCGGAGGTGTTGGCGCAGCTACGGGCACATTGCTGTTCACAATGGCAAAGTCCACTTTTTCTTTATCCATTGCTACAATGATAGCATCCGTTACGTCCACAGCCTTGTCAAAAGACAGCGTTGCCTCTGAGGGCATAATAATCTGAAAACCGCTCTCTGTGCGGAAAGTGACAATAGTACGCTGAAATACGTCGTTAATCTGTGTCAAAATTGCTTGCTGCTCATTGCCCATGCGCTGTTGCAATTCCATATACAGGGTCTGCAATTGCTGCTGTAATGCCTCATCACCAGGCTTTTTCTGTACTTTGTCCTGCAATAAGGTCAGTTCTTTCTGCATGCCTGTCTGCATATCTTCCAGAAATTTAACGCCAGCTTTTCCCAAAGCGCTTTCCCGAAGAGCTCTGGCGGTATCTACCACACCAATCTTGGGGCCTGACTGAATCTGCTCACAAGCAGGAAGAAGAGAAGCCGCGAACAAAAGCACGGCACAAAGAGCATTACGCATGAATATCCTCATTTACTGTAATTCAGTTAATAACGTTCCGGCAGTCACACTTGTCCCGGAAGCGAGAAAAAACAAAAGAAAAGAAGTAGCCAAAGATATATATTTTGTTAGGCAAGCACAAGTATTTTCTACCATAGCGAGCTATTCTCTCCCCCTTCTCCCCTTGCCAACAAGAGCAGAGCAAGGCATACTGCCCTAGAGCCATCACAACTAACATGCCATTTTTCCACATCTTTTTTTGTTTTTCACACACTCTCCCTGGTGAAATGTAAAAATTTTTATGCCTGATACCATATTCAAAAACGCAAGCCGAATTCTTCCATTTACGAAAGAAGCGCCCTGGCTTGCCCCCCTCGCAGGTTACTCCGATCTTCCATTCCGCCTGCTTTGCAGAGAACATGGCGCTGCGGTCTGCTGCACAGAAATGATCAGCGCCAAGGGCTTATTGTATAATAGCCCAGGCACGAAAGAGCTTCTTCAGACAATACCGGAGGACAATCCTTTGGTTTGTCAGATTTTTGGGGCAGAAAGCGACATTTTGGCTGAAGCCATCTGCCGTTTGCGCGCAGAAGGACACCTTTGGTTTGACCTGAATATGGGCTGCTCTGTACCCAAGGTAACACGTACAGCTTCAGGCGCGGCACTTCTCAAAAACCCAGACCATGTTCTCAAGGTAGCTGAAGCCATTATTCGCGCTGCCGGCAAAGGACATGCTGGCTTTAAAATACGCCTTGGCTGGGATAACAAGCAAGATATATGGCATACGCTTCCTTTGGAACTTGAGCGCCTTGGAGCAGGCTGGATCACACTGCATCCCCGTTATGCAAGGCAAGGCTTTGGTGGAGAAGCACAATGGGAGTGCCTCAAAACACTTAAGCAACAACTCAGTATTCCTCTGATTGCCAGCGGAGACCTCTTCAGCGCAGCCGACGGTATGCGATGCCTGCAAGAAACCTCTGCCGATACTGTCATGTACGCCAGAGGCGCCATGCAAAATCCTGCCATTTTCATGGAACATCGTTCTCTTTTACAGGGCACCCCTCCTCTTCCTCAAAGCCGTGAGGTCATCCGTGAACGGATACGCAGACACGCGATACTGGCTCGCCAATACGGCAATGAGCATACTGCCCTCTTCAAGATGCGTACCTTTGTTCCCCGTTATGTCCGTCATATCCCTGGAGTTCGCGTTTTGCGGCAAGAACTGAGTCGCTGTACGGAATGGGAACACCTGGAACATGCGCTTGATAGCTTCTTTACCTACACTGCACCAACGCAGACCATCTAGCACAGCACTTTTTACAGTTATCTACCCGTCCTGCCCTACTTTTTCCTCTTTCTTTTCCAGTGCATCCACGCTACATAGAGAGCTCACTTTATTGGTGAGTATTTGATACTCGCTGTAGAACTATCCTTTATAAATCTATACTGCTTATGAGTACACAACGCACACTCATTTTCGGGCGCATGCCCCTCAAAAGTACGCCAGAAACCCACCTTCCGGCTGGTCCCTGGTGCTTCGCAGGTCAGGAAGATTTTTTCCCGAACTGGCAAAATACTTCCTTTCCCCCAGAACCTCTCTGGGAAACGGAACACATGAAATGCGCAGCCGAAGAAGCAAAAACGCTGGCCGCCAACACACTTGAACTCCTCCCTGCCTGCGTATTCCAGCTTTCCAAATCTGCGGCACTCTACGAACGTTTTTCCAGCGTACCCCCACCAGCACATATTCCAACAGCACTTCCTGCGCCATACTGGGAAATGCTGTTTGGCCCCTGGTCTATTGTTGCCGCACAAACCCTGCTTGATCGCTGGCTCCGCATTCAGGCGATTGTACGCCTGTGGGGTGATGAACCACTATGCGTTCCCTTACTCCCCACAGAGTCTACCTTTCTTTTCGCAACAGAAGAATCGTTCATACACCATGGTGCTCTTGGTCTGGAGTTCAATCACTGGATTTTTTCCCGCCTTCTGGAAGCCGCATGGCCTCAGCAATGGGAAAAAATATTGCTGCCTGCTGTACACCTTACCTATACGGCATCAGACGTTACGGGAAAAACAAAGCGTACTATTTTTCAAAGTGCACTATCGCGCCTCATACGGGCACTGCCTTTTTCCCGTATTCATGGCGCGAGTCTGATGCAGGCTTTGCACCTTTCCTGCCATCTCGGCAATACGGCTCACGATGCCTCACGCCCCCTTAATCGCTACAGTACATCTCAATGCGGGCGGGAACTGAATTTTCCCTGCCCCACACTGCCCCTGATGTTAGCGATGCTCCCTGTGTCATTGCGTACAGTCAAACATCCGCACGCACTGCGCCACAGCACACGCCCCAAACTCAAAGTTGTACACCTCAAAGCCTACGATGACATTGCCTACCGGCAGCAAATTGCTCTCTGGCGCGGCAAGGGTCATCGTTTACTTGTCGTTCAAGATGCCGGACATGAAGGACAGGCTGCCGTTTCGTGTGGCGCCTCATTTATCGCCTACAGTCAACATGCGTATGCAACATGGGGATGGCAGCAGCACAGCGATTACGAAGGAAACTTTCTACGCCTTCCCAATTTCAAGCTCACCGCTCTGCAAACTATGCGGCATAATGCAGGTAAGTATATGCTCTTTGCCAGTAAAGGCATGCCCCTTCTCTCCTGCCAGATGGACTCGCTGCCAACCCCTCTACAATGGCCCGAATACCGTCATTTGAAGGAAGTATTTTTCCAGAAGCTGCCACGCCCCATACTTGAGCAATGCCTCTATTTTCCTCACACATCACGTTCAGGATTTTTGGAGGATGCTCCCTGGCTTTTACCGCGCTTCCCCCAAATTCACCTGTGTACCAGACAGCTACACCACTATCTGCCTGAATGCCGTCTGGCTGTGCTTGACCATTATGGGACGGCAATGGCAATGGCCATGACAGCAAATATTCCCCTGATCGCTTACTGGAACAAAGACGCCTGGCCACTTTCTCCAGAAGCAAACGCTGCTGTAAAAATACTGAAAGAAGCGGAAATCTGGTTTTCAAACCCAGAGGATGCCGCACTCAAAAGTATTGAAATATGGGACGCTCCCCATGAGTGGTGGCAAAGTCCGGCCATCCAGGATGCCCGCCATCACTGGATCGCACATTTTGCCTACACAGAACCGGCAAACCCACTCATTTTCTGGCGCGATGCGCTCAACAAACTGTAACAGGCCACGAGAAAACCATCATGAACAAGATCGCTGCCTTTTGCTTTTGCACTTTGCTATGTCACACAGCATTTGCTGCAGAAACACAAGGAGAGGAAGTGCGCTTTCGCATCAATAAAGAAAGTCACACCCTTCCTACACCGTCTAGCAAAGAGGAGGCACTTGCAGCACCTTCTCCTCCTCCCGCAGCCACACCTTCTCCAGCACGAGAGGATACTGCTGCCCAACGCAAAGCGGACAAAAAACCCACGCCAGCGACACCCCCCGCAGAAGCACAAAAAAAAGCAGCACCTTCAACGACAAATGCCAATGATATTCCTGTCGTAAGAATGCCTATTACCCGTCCAGCGACACCCAAGCCTGCTACACCACCTGAGCTCAGTCAAGACGCCAGCCCCGAAGAAAGTTTGCGCGAATTGAAACGTCTTGAAGAAGAACAGCGAAAAATGGAACAGGATGTCAGCCCTCAACCCAAAGCGGAAGAGAAAAAAGCAACACCCGCAAAGCAACCTAAAGCAGTAACAAAAGAGGCGGCTCCCAAGCCACGTCCCAAACAGGAAAAAACAAGCGCTGTGCCACAGCAAAAAGCAGAACAGCCTGTTCGCAAAAAAGAAGTTGCCGCCCCCAAACAAGTGGCAGATCCAGAACCTACTGGCATTCCAGGGAAAAGCATTGAAGATGTACAGCGCGCTCTGGACACAAAAAACTATACCAATGCCTTTGCCTTTGCCAAACCTCTGGCAGAAAGCGGCAATCCAGAGGCAGCATATGTTATGGGGCGCCTCTATGAATCCGGCAATGGCGTCAAGCAAGACTATCCATCCGCCATTCGCTTCTTCCAGCAAGCAGCCAATCTGGGAGATCCCAGTGCACAAAACAGTCTGGGGACACTCTATTCTTCCGGCAAGGGCGTGACACAGGATTATCAGGAAGCAGCTCAATGGTTCCGTAAAGCCGCAGAAGCAGGCAATGCCACCGCACAGTATAATCTTGGCTATCTGTATGCACAGGGACAGGGCGTTGCCAAAAATGACACAGAAGCTCTAACCTGGTATACCCGTGCAGCGGATCAGGGCTTGAGCGATGCCCAGTATTCTCTTGGCTGGCTGCATATGCATTCTAAAGGCGCACACCAGAGCGATACCAAAGCAGTAGAATGGTTTGAAAAGGCAGCACGTCAGGGTATGCCCAAAGCACAGAACAATCTGGCGTATATGTATGCGCAGGGACGTGGTTACCCACAAAGCTGGGAAAAAGCAGTAGAATGGTATAGCAGAGCAGCAGCAGCGGGCTATGCACCTGCCCAATATAACTTGGGCTTCCTGTACGAAGAAGGACAGGGCATTCCTCAGGACTATGCAAAAGCGCTGGAATGGTACCGCAAGGCGGCTGCTCTGGGAGACGCTTCTGCGCAGTTCAGCCTCGGTATTATGTATGATCAGGGTACAGGCGTGAAGCGCAATCCAGACGAGGCCATGCGCTGGTTCCGCAAGGCTGCCGCAGGTGGTGATCCTGACGCAAAAGCCATACTGGGTACACAGAAACAACGATAAAGGACATCTCCATGAAAGAACAACGCTGTCCCTGCCCCATCACTGTGGGAGAAGCCCGCACACGCCTGCGTGAAGCCCTGTACAAGGCTCCCATGCGCTTGCACGCTGAAATCGATCATACACGCAATGCTTTTGATGAACTTATCAGCATGCACCCTTCTGTGCTTTTCCTCTTTGACATCCCAACTCCAGCAGGGCGCCTCCTTCGCAGTGTGCCTGAACTGGGGCTCTTTCTGCCGCTGCGCATACACCGTTGGCAGGATGCCCAGAAACAAAACTGGATAAGCGACTATGCCATTCGTGATAGCTTGCCTGTAAATGCCGCACCAGATACGGAAGCACTTGCCATGCTGGAAAAAGCACAGAGAGAACTTATTGACCTGCTTTGCCACTAAGCGCTATCATAACGACTTCACCTGTTTCGCGGGCTTCAGCGCTTTTTGCCGAAGCCCGCGTCATTCTGACACGGCCCCACCCATGACACACGACATGCGTCACTTCTTCTGGCAGGTACTCGTCCGAGCTCTCCCCATAGTTACCGGATACCCGCCCGTCTCGTTCGCTTGTCTTGTACATGCGTCATAGAACACCTGTCCCCCCACGTCTGCCATGTGCCTAGCTGTATCCTTCTATCCCACACCGTGCCAGTATGACATATCACTACTCTGGTGCAACTCAGTTGATTCTTGGTCACTTAGTACGTGCAGTAGTGCAG
>CAMTOM010000027.1 GCA_947074125.1 uncultured Desulfovibrionaceae bacterium | reverse complement strand
ATACTTCCTATATATGGAGACATCTCCCCCTGACAGAGCACTGGCTCACTGTGGCAGTGAAGAACCCTTCACCTGCATGAGGTTTTTTGCCACCCTCTTTATTGGGGTACAGGTAATAATCTAAATAGATTTGTACCCCGCCACCTCCTCCTTTACTGGAGGTGCAGGCAGACGCGGAAGCCCTGACGTAAGCCTTTGGTATACCTCCCCCCTTATTGGGCCACGATCTCACTGTATACCCCCCCTTATTTGGGGTGCAGGGGATTCAATTCCCTGCCAGGGGGTCTGGGGGACAGCGGTCCTCAATTTTTCACACCTCCCCCCGAATCATCTTCACAGATACTTGCCACTGCTACGCAAATCCTGCACACTCCTCGCATGATAAACTTCCACATTGTTTCTCTGTTTCCGGAATTTTTTGCATCCCCTCTGGAAACTGCACTCATGGGGAAAGCCCGCGAAAACGGTGTTATCCATACCCATTTTCACAATCCCCGTGCGCACAGCCATAATCCGCACCATACTGTTGATGACCGCCCGTATGGTGGCGGTCCTGGTATGGTTATGATGCCAGAACCACTGGCACAGTGCCTGCGTTCCATTGAAAAGCCAGGGCGTATGCTGGTCATGAGTCCTGGAGGACGCCCATTTACGCAAGCTCTGGCGCGGGAACTCGCACAGGAAAAAGACATCACACTAATCTGCGGACGTTATGAGGGACTGGATGAACGCCTTTTCGATGTTTTCCCTTTAGAGCCTGTCAGCATGGGGGATGCGGTTTTGAATGGCGGGGAAACAGCAGCTCTGGCTATTCTGGAAGCGGTCTCTCGCCTGGTACCTGGATTTATGGGCAAGGAAGCTTCTGGGGAAGAAGAAAGTTTTTCTCAAGGCCTGCTTGAATACCCGCATTATACGCGCCCAGAAAACTTTGAGGGACGCGAAGTACCTGACATGCTGCGCAGTGGCAATCATGCCCGCATTCATGATTGGCGTCGTGAACGATCACTGGAAGTTACTCTGCGCCGCCGCCCAGACCTTTTTGCAACGGCAACTCTCACTGCTGCGGATGCTGCTTTTGTGCGCGATACTCTGCGCTTTCACCCTGCCAAAAACCTCTTTGTCTGCCTTATACACTATCCAGTGCTTTTGGGTGAAAAAAATGCCGGAGCTTCCTCACTCACCAATCTGGATGTACATGATATTTCCAGAACGGCGTGCAGCTATGGTTTGGGAGGCTTTTATGTCGCTACACCGCTCGAAGACCAGCGTCGCATTCTTGATGACATTCTGCGTCACTGGACATATGGTGCTGGAGGACGCAGCAATCCCCATCGCTCAGAAGCGCTTCGGCTTATACATCCTGTCGCGCTGCTTGAGGATGCTCTTGAAAATATTTTGGAACGCACGGGCAAAAAACCTTTTGTTGTCGGAACATCTGCACAATGGCCACAAAAGCAAAGCGTGAGCCTCCCTTCAGATGTACGACAACAGCTAGAGCAGACTCCCGTGCTGCTCTGTTTTGGCACAGGACATGGCCTCGCCCCAGAAGCTCTGGAGCATTGTGATACCCTTCTGCGCCCGCTGCTTTGTTTTAATCATTACAACCATCTTTCCGTACGCGCAGCGGCAGCAATCACAATAGAAAGGATTTTAGGTGATATTTCTTGACCATGCACCACAAAATGGGTATAAGGCCTGACTCATGCTGCAAATGAGTGCATGGCGCTTGAGAAACAAAGGAGTCAGAAATGGATATTCTTAAAAAAATCGAACTTGAACATATGCGTATGGATCTGCCCGCATTCCGCTCTGGCGATGCCGTTAAAGTGCATCTGCGTATTGTGGAAGGCGAAAAAGAACGCATTCAGGTTTTTCAGGGCAATGTCATACGCATCCAGCGCGGTACTACTGGTGGCACGTTCACCGTACGCAAAATTTCTGATGGCGTTGGCGTAGAACGCATCTTCCCCCTGCATTCTCCCTTCATCAATCATGTTGAAGTGGTTACACGGGGTCGTGTTCGTCGCAGCCGTCTTTATTACCTGCGCAATCTCAAAGGCAAAGCGGCTCGTATCAAGCCTCGTAACGCCTATTAAGCCTTTTTTTCAGCCCATGCATATGTCAGGGAGAATGATTCGCTCATTCTCCCTTTTTGGCTATGGGCGCTCAACTCTCTTCTCCTGTATCTCCTCTCTCTCCTGAACAAAACATTGCTATCTTGTTCAGGCAGTGTGGCTGTCATGAAAAAAAAATCTTCCTCTCACGCACAGTACTTGCTGGCTGACACTCTTCTCTCTCCCCAAACAGATGGCCTTATTGCAGGTATTGATGAGGCTGGACGGGGCTGCCTTGCAGGGCCCGTTGTCGCCGCTGCTGTTATTTTGCCTGACACTTTTGATCTCCCTGGCCTCACAGACTCAAAAGCACTTTCTGCCGCTCGGCGCGAACGCCTCGCCATCCAGATAAAAAAACAGGCAACCACATGGGCAGTAAGTGCCATCTGGGCTCCAGAAATCGACACATGCAACATACTTCAAGCGACACTTCGCGCCATGGCAAAAGCTGCCAGCAAACTGAAACAATGTCCGGCACGCCTGCTTATTGATGGTAATATCACTATTCCCACCGCCATCCTGGAACATTTTTGCGCACCACAACACACTTCCCCATTACCGCACCAGCAAGCTATCATCAAAGGTGATGCGCTTATTCCAGCTATTTCTGCTGCCTCCATTCTGGCAAAAACCTTTCGCGATACCATTATGCTGCACCTTGGCAAGCGTTATCCTGCCTATGGCTTTGCCGATCATAAAGGCTATGGCACGCAAGCACATTTAACAGCGTTACGCGCATTTGGCCCCTGTCCGCAACACCGTAAAACATTTGCAGGCGTTCTCCCATCGGCATCTCCCAATACCATGCAGCAAGGCCAACTATGCTAGCATCCCCCCGCGCTCTTTTAGGACGCAAAGGAGAAGACACCGCTCTCTCTTTCCTGAAGAAGAAGGGATTTTCCATTCTTGACCGCAACTGGCGAGCGGGGCATTATGAGCTGGACATCGTTTGTAAAGACAAACACACCATTGTTTTTGTGGAAGTAAAAACACGCACACAGGCAAGCCTTGGGCACCCTCTTGAAGCGATTACCCGCAAGAAAAGAGAAAATACCTTTAAAGCTGCCAGGGCGTGGCTTGATGCACACAAAGCGTGGGATGTTCCCTGTCGCTTTGATATTGTCTGCGTCTGCGAATATGAACAGCGTTTTACCGTGGAGCACATCATACATGCCTTCGACGCTTCCGAGTTTATGGGTGGTCGCCACCCCTCTTGGCAACCCTGGTGATCTCTCTCCACGCGCCAAAAGCGTTCTGGAAAGCGTTGATTTTGTATTGGCAGAAGATACGCGCCGTGCGGGTTTGCTATGTCGTCAGTGTGGTATTACTGTCAGACGTTTTGTCAGTTGTCATGACCACAATGAAGATGCCCGCCTCCATGCTACTCTCGCATCACTCCGTGAAGGCCAAACGGCTGCCCTTATTTCCGATGCGGGTACCCCTCTTGTGGCTGACCCTGGCTTTTTAATGGTACGCGCCTGCCATAAAGAAGGACTGCGCGTCTCCATGCTGCCTGGCCCTTGCGCTCCCATAGCGGCACTTTCCGCCGCAGGCATCGCACCGCAACCTTTTACTTTTTTTGGTTTTTTGCCCCGTGATGCTCATGCTCAGGAACAAACGCTTGCTCCTTTTGCCCGCATACAAACGACTCTCGTCTTCTTCGAGCGCAAAGACCGCCTCCATGCCACACTGGCAACACTGGCACATATCCTTGGACGCCGCGACCTTGCTATCGCCAGAGAGCTGACAAAAGAGCATGAAGAATTTATCATTATGCGCCTTGAAGAACACGAGACACTGCGCACAGAGCTGCTGGGGGAAATTACCGTCATTATCGGCCCTCCAGAAGAAACACTTGCTATCCCCAAAGAAGAGGCTCTGGAAATATTACGTCAGGAACAGCAGCAAGGCGGCAAACCCAAGGATATTGTTAAAAGAGCACAGGTACAGTGTTTGGGCTGGACGGCAAAAGCGCTTTATACCTTGCTGACAGAATGTACATCATTCGAGGCCTCTGATACGAGAAGAGAGTCATGAACAGAAAACTTTCTTTCATAACTGCCTGTACCTGTCTTGGGAGAACCTTCTCTCTGGAGGCTGTTAATTCCACACGTGGTCTGGAAGAATGTGGTTTTATTTTTATCTTGCGTCCGGCGCTCTTTGAGCTGTATCCGCATCAGGAAGAAAGACAAAAAGCACTTGCCCGCTATACCGAACACAGCAACATTCATCCTTTTATGATGCCCCTTTTCACGGGTATGCTGCTCTCACTTGAGCAGCGTATTGCCAATGGCCTGATGTCAGATCAACATTTGCATGCGTTCAAAAATACTACAGCAACAACATTTTCTGCATTGGGAGATTCGCTTTTCAGCGGCACACTCATGACATTTTGGGCTTTGCTGACAGCTATTCTTCTTCTCGCGGGTCATACAAATGTTGCCTTGCTCGAAACGCTTCTGGCGTTTATACTGCTTCAGCTTTTCCGAATCATGAGCTTTTTTTTCGGATTAAAGCAAGGACTTCTGACGTTACACTGGATCAAAAAACTCAAACCCATTAACTGGGCATACACACTCAAATTTCTGAATGCCCTGCTTCTGGCATGTTTTTTATGGCAGATGGCACCACGCCATACCACCCCATTCCCCTGGGATGAGTATGCCCTCAGCATTGCGGCACTGGTTGCTGCGGCATGGAGCATGGGACGTGTACGCTTACCTCGCATTATTCTGCTGACTGGTGTACTCGTTATTATTCTCCTGTTTGAACGTCATGGTCTTGGCATGTGATGTGCCCATAACATATATGAAAAAATCGCTGTAAAACAAATATCGCGTGCGACTACTTTTTTTGCAGCCATACCATCTGATTCTGTCAGAAAATAGCGACTACCGTGGAAGAACATATTATACAGACACCAGAAGGACTCAGCCTGACTGTTCCCGTGCGGATTCCGCTGGGCTTGCATGCCCGCCCTGCGGCACGTCTTTCCAGTTGTGCCCAGGAATTCAGCGCCGAGATCACTATCAAAACAGAGGAAGCGGAAGCAGATGCCAAAAGCATGCTTGACATTCTCTCTCTTGCTATCAGTGAAGGGAGTGATGTGACCTTTTGCGCCAAAGGAAATGATGCCCGCGAAGCACTCTTGCATCTTGCCAGCCTTATCCTTGAGGTGCGCAACTGATGGCAAGGGTCACATTATTTGGCATACCCGTCTCGCCTGGCATCTGTATTGGCAAAGCACTTATCCTGCGCCCAAGCGGTGCGCCAGAAGAACGCACGATCACTCCCGCACAGTACGAAGCGGAAAAAGAGACTCTCTACGCTGCCGCAAGCAGAACTCGCGATGAACTTACTGCCATTTGCGATCAGATACCTGATGCCTGCTCAGAACAGTATGACATTATCAAAGCACACATACAGCTTTGCCAGGATAAAAAACTTCTGCAACAAGCAGAAAAATATATTGCAGAAGAATATTTATGCGCCTCGTGGGCTCTTCATAAAACCATTGAAAGTCTCTGTGCTCTTTTTCAAAGCATGGAAGACCCTTACCTGCGAGACAGGGCACAGGATATCAAATCCGTTGGGCAGCGTATTCAGGCACAACTGACAGGACAAAATACAGTACAGGTAGACCCTGACACACCACATATTCTTGTTGCTGACGATATTTCTCCTGCGGATACCCTTGCGCTTTCACTCTCCAACTTGCTGGGCATTGTGACAACAGAAGGTGGCCCGACCTCACATATGGCCATTCTGGCGCACAGTTTGCGCATTCCTGCTATTGTGGGGGTTACTGGACTGTTTCCCTCTGTGCAGGATGGCGACAGCATTATTATTGATGCTTTGCGGGGGCGCGTCCATGTTGCTCCAGATGAAGATGAAGTTGCTCTTCTGCGCCAGCACAAGCAGGATTATGCCGATTGGGAACACAGGATTGTCAGCAATGCCTGTCTGCCTGCAGAAACACGGGATGGCATCCGTGTCAGCGTTCAGGCAAATATTGAAAATCCTGAAGAGTGCGCCGCAGCTCTTGCCTCTGGCGCTGAAGGCATAGGCCTGTATCGTACAGAATTTGCCTACCTGCGCCAAAGCAATCTACCCGACGAAGAGCAACTGTACCAGGAATATAAGAGTGCAGCAGAACAAATTTCCCCTAAACGCCTCGTCTTCCGAACACTGGATGCTGGGGCGGATAAAATGCTCGGACGTCAAACCGCACTCAAGGAACCCAATCCCGCTCTGGGACTGCGCGGCATTCGCTTTTGTCTGCGCAATCGCAATATTTTCTATACCCAGCTTCGTGCGCTTATGCGCGCCGGAATGTGCGGTAATATTGCGCTTATGATTCCCATGGTCACAGGTATACAGGAAGTTCAGGAAGTGCGACGCCTGCTTGTAGAAGTCGCCCAAAGCCTTTCGGCGGCTGGTATTCCACACAAAAGCGACCTGCCTGTTGGGGTGATGATTGAAACCCCTTCAGCAGTAATGATTGCCGATGCTCTGGCTCGCGAATGTGATTTTTTTAGTATTGGCAGTAATGACCTTATCCATTACACTTTGGGAATCGACAGAAATAACAAGCATGTTGCGTACTTGCATGATCCTTTGCACCCAGCAATCGTACGTTCACTAAAGCACGTTATTGACTGTGCCCATCGTGAGGGTATTGGCGTTTCTGCCTGTGGTGAGCTTTCTGCTGATCCTGGCGGTCTCCTGCTTTTGCTGGGGATGGGTGTGGACTCACTTTCCGCAACCCCCGCATACGTGCCTTCCATTAAACATATGCTCCGTATGTTCAGTATCGAAGACTGCACAGAACTTGCCCACTCTGTTTTGATGAGCACCGATACGGTTGTCTCTACGCGCATGGTGCAAGATGCGCTCAATCAATATTTGCGTGAGGAATTTTCCTTTCATGCCTCCATGCTCCAGTCAATTGGATAACCTATGAGCAAACACACCTCACCAGCAACGATTGCCCTTAATAAAAAGGCACGCCACCTCTATGAACTGAGTGATTTTCTTGAGGCTGGCATCAGCCTTACAGGGCCGGAAGTAAAAAGCATCCGTGCGGGCAAGGTCAACTTCCAGGACAGCTATGTGGACTTTCGCGCAGGAGAGGCCTTTTTGGTCTCGCTGCATATCTCGCCCTACGCCAATGCAGGCTATGTCGAACAGGTTCCCAACCGCCCACGCAAGCTCTTGCTCCATACGCGCGAAATTGCCACCCTCACGGCAAAAGTGGAACAGAAAGGTCTCACTGTCGTTCCTGTACGTCTCTATTTTAAACGCGGACGCATAAAAGTGGAAATAGCTCTGGGACGCGGCAAAAAATTACATGACCACCGCGAGGATCTGAAACGGCGTGCCGAAGAGCGTGATGCCCAGCGCGAACTGAGCTGATGTGCGCTTTCTCGCAACGCCCATTACACTATCCCCCCTTTCAACCTCCGCTCCTTCAGCCTCTGCTCTGCCGCCAAAGCATGATTTTGGTCTGGCTGTGCGGTCTGTACGCATGCCGTTACCCTCTGCCTGCCCTGAGCATCCTGCTTTTACTGTTCTGGATTGATTCCCGTCTGCGTGCGCCACAAACACTCTTTTGTTCAGCTTGTATTTTTCTGCTGGGTTACTGCGCCATTTATCTCACCATGCCTGTAGCACCTGAGCGCCTGCCTGATTGGGCACAAGATGCGAAACACATGCCAAGACTTTCGGCGCTTATTGATGAAGTACGCCCCATGCCAGGTAATCGCCTGCGCATTCTTTTGAGTGATATCCGTCCTGAAGCTCCCACCACACAAGATATACTTTCAGGAACACCCCGCACAACACAGCCAGATACAACACTCCACGGCAAGGCGAGCTGGACATGGGATGAAGCAAGTGTACGCCCACTTGCAGGACAAAGAGTCACGTTTTCTCTCCGGCTACGCTCTCTGGGAGGATTTCATAATATTGATGCGACTCACAGTCAGGATTGGTGGCACAGCCGTCAGGTTTTCTATCGTTTCTGGAGTCGTGGTGCCTATGGTGACCCCCAATTTTATGGCGAAGGCAATATCAGTGCGCGAGTGCGCGAAAAGATACGGCAGCAAGCCATCACACTCCTCCGCAATAATTCTGTCTTTTCTCTCACACCTCAAAACATCGAAAACACGTCAAGCGATTCTCCTCCGCTGCCTGCTGCAATTCTACCCGTCCCCTCTTCCTCTCTCGCCTCCGGCAAAGAAATTCTACCTGCTCTTCTGTTCAGTGACCGCTCTTTTATCAGCGCACAAACTATGGAACAGGTACGCATCGCTTCACTGGCACACAGTATCGCGCTCTCAGGGCAACACCTCGCGGTTATCTTCCTTTTTGCCGGAGCAGGGGTATGGCTGGTGGCATATATCCTGCCCAGTCTCTACCTTTACCAGCCGCGACGCTTTTATATCATTTGCGCTACCCTGCCACTGGCTTTACTCTATCTCTGGCTGGGAGATGCGCCAGCATCGCTCATTCGTGCCACTGGTATGCTTTTTCTTGCTGCGCTCGCCTTTTATCGCATCCGACCAGCCAACACACTGGATGTATTGCTCTGTACGGTTTTTCTGATTACGCTCTTCTCCCCTCCGGCTATTTTTGATATTGGCTTGCAACTCTCCGCTCTGGCAGTCGCTACCATCGGAATGGCATTACCGCTCTTGCGTCGCCTGACACGTTTTGTACAAAGTCTTTTTCCCAAATATCCTCGTGTGGGCAATGCCATCGCTCTTTTTTGTGGTATCCTTGCCATTTCCACTCTACTCCAAATTGCTCTCCTGCCGCTTTCCATCGTCGTATTTCATCAAGCCAGCCTCTGGTTTCCCCTTAATATGCTGTGGCTGCCCCTGCTCGGTATCTGGGTGCTGCCGCTTGCCCTCTTCGCTCTTATTCCAATGCTACTTGGGCTTTCTACAGTTGCAGCAATCCTTTTTGACCTTGCCGCGCTTCCCTGCCAATGGCTTCTTGCAACACTGCACTTCCTTGACACGCATAACCTCCTTTTCTCACCGCCCGTTTTACACCCACACTGGACGACAGCACTGGGGCTCATCCTGCTTGGCATCGCTGCTTTTGCACAGACAGGACGCCCCCACCTTCCCCAAGCCAGCCGCAAGCTCTTGCTACTAGGCACTCTTCTTCTCTTTACAGGCCCTGTACTCCGCCAAGTCCCCTATTGGGACGCTAGCACTTCTCTTCAGCTTCTTGATGTCGGGCAGGGGCAGGCCATTATTCTCAATCTCCCTTATGGAAAACGGCTTGTTATTGACGCAGGAAATGCACGCGCTCCCTTTTTCGACGCCGGTCGCAGCATTGTCGAACCTGCCCTGAGCGCCAACCGTCCGCCACGGCTGGATGCTCTCATTCTCACACATCCAGATCAGGATCACACGGGAGGCGCATGGCAGCTTGCCTCTCGATTACGTCCCACAACAATCTACTCCAACGGAGAAGAGCCAACCTCTCCTGCAAAAAAGCTCGCGTGGAAGAATTTACAGCAATCTTTCCCTGTACAGACCTTACGGCGTGGTGAGCGCATCATTTGCACCCCTTCTGTTCACATCGTACAACCTCCTTTTGCGCAAAGCCCTGATTCTTTTATTGACGTTTTGCACCCAGCAAATGACAGCAACCTTTCTGGAAATAATGCGTCGCTTGTTTTGCGTGTTGTGCATCGCAATAAAGGACTCGCTCTCCTGACTGGCGATATTGAAAAAGGCGCCATTACACAGCTTCGCCACAATACAACATTGCAAGCAGATGTTCTTGTTGCGCCACATCACGGTTCACGCAGCAGTTTCAGCAAAGCCTTTTATGATGCTGTTGCTCCACAATATATTCTTGTGAGCTATGGGCGGGATACACGCTTTGCCTATCCCCATAAAGAAGTCCGTACCTATAGCCATGAAAAAAATATCCCTTTGCTTGGCACTGGTGCCTCTGGTGAAATCCGTATTCGATGGCATCAACAACACACACGCATGAGTGTACAGACAGCTCGCCCCCAAAAACAGTGAACATCTCATACTGCCCCCCTCAAAAACAGAAGAGCTGACCACATGGCCAGCTCTCCTTCAATCTATCCCCGGTATGCCTTATCCAGATTAATCATACACAGACAGTCCCCAGCCTTTTCCCCCACCCCACAACTCCATTCCCTCCCTCTTTCTCCCACACCGTCAGTTGTCAGCTTGGACTGTA
>CAMTOM010000026.1 GCA_947074125.1 uncultured Desulfovibrionaceae bacterium | reverse complement strand
CAATGTTGGCTTGCCTTGCTTGTCAGGAATGTACCCCGATACTTGATCCATCATGAGATTGTTGACGCGCACAACAATGAAGAAGAAAAAACACCCTATCGTCAGGGGCAGCGCCTTCTTCATTTGGAACAGCAAGCCGGATACTATGTCACCCACAAAAACCTTGGCACACTGGATACCGGTATCGCCTCCCTGCACGGAGAAATCAAAACCCTGCATATGCGCATCAGCGGTCTGGAACGCCTATTGGAACGCCTTGAACATACGCTGGACACACAACAGAAAAAACCCTCACAAGCCGCATAATATATCCAACATTCAGCCCAAACGCGCCTATGCCCGTAACAAAGCGTACTAAAAATACCCCCCTGCGCATATTGGAAGAACGATTAGAACGACTTACCAAGGAGCTTAGCACCGCAGACATATCAGAAAAAAGTATTGATATTGTTAAAGAAATAAAAGAGCTCAGCGGCATACTGAAAAGCCTTCGCATTCCCGAGGCTCCAGAAGAAGCAAAAAATGAACCTATCGTATTAACCTGGGAGCAGCCCAAGCTTTCCGCTCCCAATAGCATTTCCCCAACATAAGCCAAAAGGGTCAGCATCCCTCATGCCCCGCATTACCATTCCCTATAGCCCACGCCCATTGCAGATGCAATTTCACGAACATCGCACACGTTTCTGCGTTATGCTCTGTCACCGTCGTTTTGGAAAAACCGTTGCAGCCATCAATGACCTTATCCGCGCGGCAATACGTTCTGGACAGCGTGACTGGCGCGCAGCCTACATGGCTCCCTATCTGGGACAGGCCAAGGCTATCGCCTGGGATTATCTGCGTTACTTTGCTGGCAGCATCCCACAGGTGCGTTTTTCAGAAACAGAATTGCGCTGTGATCTTCCCACAGGAGCACGCATACGCCTGTATGGAACAGACAATGCCGAAGCTCTGCGTGGTCTTTATCTTGATGATCTTGTTCTTGATGAGCCAGCCGATATTCCCCGTGAAGTCTGGACACGCATTTTGCGCCCCACCCTGGCAGACCGTAAAGGACGTGCTCTCTTTATCGGTACTCCCAATGGCACAGAAAATCTTCTCTATGAACTCTGGGAACACGCGGCAAAAAATGATCCTGAATGGTCACGCTTCCGTTTTACTGCCTCCGAAAGTGGCTATCTTGACGCACAGGAGCTTGTCGCTGCCCGCAAAGGAATGTCAGAAGAGGAATATGCGCAAGAATTTGAATGCTCTTTCGCCGCCGCAGTACGTGGCAGTTATTTTGCCAGCCTGCTGGAACAGGCAGAGCGCGAAAATCGCCTTGCACAACTCCCCTACCAAACAGACCTTCCCGTACATACCTGCTGGGATCTTGGCATGGATGATGCCACAGCCATATGGTTTTTTCAGACAGAACCTTCAGGACACTGGCGCATTATTGACTATTACGAATCCAGTGGCGAAGGACTCGCCCACTATGCGAGTGTGCTCCAGAAAAAAGCACTCCCCACAACATCTGGTCGGCAAGGATATATCTACGGACGCCACATCGCGCCTCATGACATTCGTGTGAGAGAACTGGGCACAGGTATCAGCCGCCTTGAAAGCGCCGCAAAACTTGGTATACGTTTTGAAATAGCGCCCTCCCTTCCTCTTGCTGATGGCATTGAAGCCCTGCGTCATATGCTTCCCCGTATGTGGTTTGATAGCGAACGCTGCGCCCCTGGCATCAAAGCCCTGCGTAACTATCGTCGCCAATGGCGTGAACAGAGCGCCATGTTCAGTTCACGCCCCTTGCATGACTGGACAAGCCATGCCGTTGATGCCCTGCGTTATGGCGTTACAGGTCTTCGCCCAAGCGCAAACACGTCTTTGCGCCCCGATCGGGCAAAAACCCGCTATGATATTTTCGCTGGATTCTGAGCCATACAGCATAATGCCACTTCAGTAATAATGTAAATCTGTTACAAGCAACATTCTTTGCCTACAGGAATGCCTGCATGACATTTCATTTCAGCACAGTCAGGTCACACGCCAATAAAAGAAAAGCTTTTTTACGCATGCGTACAGAAGGTCTGCTCCCTACAGCAATGAGCAGTCAAAAAGATCCTTCTTTACACGCTTGGCTCACATTGATCGACTCTCCCAGACACATGCTTGTGCGCTGCGACGGTATTTCTCTAAAAGATACCACTGCCTACGCTCTCTTCTCTCCTTTTAGAGGATATGTCTGGGAATTTGATTTCACCACCTTCCGCGCACACACACAATACGCCATCCCTATGGCACAGCAGCTCCTGCACTGGCTTTTTGAACATAGCCCTTGCGAAGGCATTGTCGGCATATGCCCATATCCAAACAGACATGCCTGGCGCCTTGCACAGCATTGTGGCTTTACTCATATCGCCCGCCTGCCCTCTGCCTGCTGGTGGGCTTCACGCCAACGCCATGTAGACGGCATCCTCGTTATGGCAACCCTTCAAACCCTCACCAATAACCTCAAAGGAGACAGTATGGGCTTTGGTGGCAATACTCCCAGTTATGATCCTCCCGTTGTTCTTCCCACTCCCAAACAGCAGGTTACCAAACCTGTTACTGCCGCTGCCAGCGCAGCACGGCAACAGCAAAAAGAAAAATCAACAAAGGCAGCGGGTATCCAGGCCAGCATCCTGACAAGCCCCCTCAATGAGTCTTCCACAAATACCAAAACATTATTGGGACAATAGGAGTTGGCCGTGTCCGCAGATATTCAGGAACTGAACCGCCGCTACAGAGCGCTTCTCCAGGATCGCGCCCCGTGGGAAAATGCCTGGCGAGATCTGGCACGCCACTTTCTGCCCACACGGTATCGAAGTACAAATGGCAGTTATGAAGAATACAATGCGCCTCTTCTGAATACTTCACTGGTTGATGCCTCTGGCGTTCTGGCTCTCAGAACACTGGCAGCAGGTATGCAGGGTGGCATGACATCACCGGCACGCCCCTGGTTCCGTCTGGCACTCAGCGACCCCGCATTGCATCAGAGTCGTGAAGCACGTCACTGGCTGGATCAGGTAAGCGAGCGAATGCGCACAGTATTCCAGCGTTCCAATTTCTACAATGCCGTGCATACTCTCTATGGTGAACTTGCGACTTTCGGCACCGCCTTTCTCTTTGAACTGGCAGACATGGAACATGGCTTCCGCTTTCTTCCACTGACAGCAGGAGAATATACTCTGGACTGTGATGCCAGATACCGAGTCGATACCGTATTCCGACGCTTTTTTATGAGCGCTTCTCAACTGCATCAGCGCTTTGGCGAGGAGAATTTGCCCGCATCTGTCGCCAGAACAGCCAAAGAGCATCCGGAGCAGCGCTTCCCCGTACTGCACGGCATTTTCCCCAGAGGGAAATACAATGTAAGCAGTCACAATAATATGCCCTTCAGCTCTGTATACTGGCTTGAAGGAGCAAATGACTTACAGCGTCCCCTGCACATCTCCGGCTTTATGGAATTTCCGGCTTATGCCCCGCGTTGGGACATCACCAGCACCAATATTTATGGACATTCTCCAGCCATGGATGCCTTGCCGGATTGTCGGATGCTGCAACAAATGGGCATTACAACACTCAAAGCCATCCATAAGGCAGTTGATCCTCCCATGAGTGTCGCGGCATCTCTCAAATCTGTAGGACTGGATCTTACTCCTGGTGGCGTCAATTACATAGAAACAGCGTCAGGACAAAACCCGCAAGCTGCCGTTCCACTCCTCCAGCTCAATCCTGACATTGGACAGGCAAGAAAGGCCATGCAGGAGGTACAGAATCAAATCCGCGCAGGGCTTTACAATGATCTTTTCCGTCTCATTATGGATGGACGCTCACAAGTCACCGCAAAAGAAATCGCCGTCAAGGAAGAAGAAAAACTCATCCTCATCGGCCCCGTACTGGAACGCCTTCATGATGAACTCTTCATCCCCCTCATCGACAGAACATTCATGCTCATGCAGCGTATGGATATGCTGCCCCCCTGCCCTGAAGCCCTCAAAGGACATCCCCTAAAAATCGAATTTGTTTCACTGCTGGCACAGGCACAAAAACTCGTCTCTACAGGGGCAATCAGCCAATATATTTCCTTCGCCGCAACGACAGGACAGCTCTGGCCAGAAGCGCTCGATACTGTGGATGTCGACGCCGTTATGGACGGATACGCAGACTATCTTGGGGTTGAAGTCGGTATGTTGCGCCCGCAAGAGGAGCGCAATGACCTCAGAACGCAGCGCCAAAACGCACAAAGCCTGCAAAGCCTACAGCAAAACTTGGATCAATGCAGTACGCTCGCCAAAACACTGGGAGAAACACGCATCCATAAAGACGGCACCTCGGCACTGGAATTTCTGGCAAATGCCTTCACAAGCCAGTATCAGGAAGCACCTCCTCCCCCAGAACAACCTCTCCCCCAACAATCCTCTTCAGACAATACCTCCCCGCATGAGCAACAGACGTACCAGCGAAAACAATAGATATGCCAGCGAGAGCAACAGCCATGATAGACGAACTTTTCGCCCAGGAAAATACAGAAAAAATACAGGCACAGCAGCAAGGACAAGTCCTTGAAGAACGGCGTCTGCAAGCCATCAACATTCTTATGGAAACCCCGACAGGACGTCATTTCCTGCGCTGGATTCTCACCGAATGTCGTGCCTTTGATGCCGTCTACCAAAGTGATCCATATGCCCTCTATTTTGCTGAAGGCAAACGGCATCTGGGAATGCACATACTTAACCTTTTGGAAAAAGCCGCAACCAAGCACCTTGTGACCCTTACCATGACCAAAGGAGAAGATAATGTCTGAATACCTTAGCCCCCAAAACCTGGAAAGCACTTCCTCCACTACACAAGAATCCGCCCCAGCAGCCTTCGTATCAGAATCCCCCACACCCCCCTTTCCAGCAACACAGCCTCAGCAGGATGCCGCTCCAGCAAGAGAATACAAGGCTACAGACAATGAACACTTGCATATGGCCATTGAAGAACGCCTACGGGAAGAACGGGATGCGTGGCAGGCTCGTGTTCATGGCTGGCGTGAAGAAGCCATACAAGACCCCACTCTTGGAGGTGATAAGCTGGCTTCAAATGTTGCCAGAGCCCAAATGGCACTCAAACGCTTCGATGAAAACAATATGGTAGGGCAACTTTTGCAGGAAAGTGGCTACGGCAACCACCCCGACATTATACGCTTCTTTATGCGTATTGCAGCGACACTGGAAGAAGACGGTCTTGTTTCCGGCAATCCTGCCAGAGAGCTGCCGCCACTGGAAGAACGCATGTACGCGAACTGGTAGTTTACGACATTCACAGCAAAAACACATCACAAGCGCATCCTTCCCTTCCATAAAATAATCCCCCCAACCCCCACAAGGAGTTTTACATGCCCGGATTAGGTTTTGTAGCCACTCTGGCTGAAATGGAACAGTTCTACAAAGGCGCTGACGCTGGTCAGATCATCGAACTCATGAACAAGACCAATGACATTGTGGATGACATCCCCTGGATGGAATCCAACCAGTCCGATGGTCATCTGACACGCATCCGTACAGGTTTGCCCGAAGTCTACTGGCGGCGCTTGTATCAAGGCACCCCCCCAAGCAAATCGCAATGGTCACAGGTCAAGGAAAGTACAGGAATTCTGGAAGCTATTATGGAGCTTGATGTCGAGGAAACCAAGCTTTATGGATCACGAGACAAATCCTTCCGCATGTCAGAAGGCGTTGCCTTTGCCGAAGCCATGCGACAGAAAGTCGCCGCAACCCTCTTTTACGGCGACAATGGATTGCGACCGGATGAATTCAACGGACTGGCTGTACGCTATCCAGGCAAAGACGCGCCTCACGTACTGGATGCAGGAGGCAGCAGCGGCACCCCCTGCACCTCTCTCTGGCTTGTCGCCTGGGGAGCACATGCCGTACATGGTCTGTATCCCAAATCCAGCACAGGCGGACTGAGTCACGAAGATTTGAAAACCTACATGACACAGGATGCTGACGGTCGCAAATATCAGGTTGTAGGCGACAAGTATAACTGGCGCTGTGGTCTTACCGTACGTGACTGGCGTGCTGTTGTGCGTATTGCCAACATTCCTGTAGAACAGCTTGGCAAGCGCAGGGGACAAACAGGTTTTGTTGATCTGCAAAAACTCACCATTGAAGCGAAAAACAAAATGCCCCAGCACCTTCGCAACAAAGCCACCTGGTACTGCAACTCAGAAATACTCACAGCCCTTGAGCTGCAAAATACCGACTCCGGCAATGTTCAGCTTCAATACGGTGAATACTTCAATGCCTCATCCATTCCTGTACTGCATGGTCGCCCCATACGTCAGTGTGACGCCATCCGTGCAACTGAAGAAGCACTCATCTAGCCTGAAGACAACAGCGAAAATCCCTTACTAACCCTCTCCTTCAGGAGTTCCCCCTATGGCAATCATTGACAGTCAGCTTGTTTTTTTCGACCAGGCCATTACCACAACGACAACATCCAGCATTGTGCCCCTTACCTCATTGCGCCTCCCAGGGCGCATGGAACCCATTCCCATACGCATCAATATCACTGAAGGCTTTTCGGGAACAGAAATCAGCTCCTGCACATTCACTCTTCAGGAGGCGGACAGCCCCACAGGAAGCTGGACAAATGTTCCTGCCGCAAGCTTTACCATTCAGGGAAGTGATATGAGCGCAAGCTCGCGACATGGATGGCGTTTTTTGCCCGCCAGCACCCGCAAATCATTTCTGCGCCTTATCTGTACCGTCTCTCCCCAGAGCGGACAGAGTATCACCAAAGGGAAGATCTTTGCTGCCCTTATGAAGGAAGAAGATTTCCCCTACGAAGCAGCCCTCACCGTTAAATAACACCTCCCCTTACAGAGATATTCTTCTCACCCCTCTGACATCCCGCCATACCCCTCCCTCACCGCTGCCCCCTGCAAAGCTCTGTTCGCAGCCATGAATACCTTTCAGGGGGCACACAAAAAACTCTCGTATCACAAACACACATAACTGTTCAGTACACACTCTTTCCTCGATACGCATCACCAGGAAAACACATGACCAACAAACTCACCATATGGAATATGGCACTCGGCTTTGTAGGTACGCGCACCATCGCTGGTGAAGATGAGCGTACCATGGAATCCATCCAATGCTCACTCTTTTGGGATAATGCCCGTCGCCAGACTTTGCGCGATGCGCCGTGGAATTTTGCCCAGAGGCGCATATGGCTGGCCGAAGTTCCCATCCCCAAAGGATACGAACACGATGCCACCCATGCCTACGCCCTTCCAGAAAAATGCCTCAGGGTACATGCAATACGCGAAGCAGGAGAACGTAGGGAAAGCGCTTTTGAGATCGTTTTTGATCAGGATTATGATCGGGGTATTTTGCTGACCGATGCCATAAAAGCGCTGTGCGCCTATACAGAAGATATCGATAACCCTCTCCTTTTTGATGATCAGTTCACCCATCTTCTCGCACGAAAACTGGCTTGTCTCATCGCCGTTCCTCTTTTGAAAAACAACACTCAGAAAATACAGGAACTCGAAACACTCTATCAGCAAGCACTCCATCCCGCACAACAAAGCAATGCTGCCGAGCGGACATTCATACAAAAAGAAGATTCATGGATATCATGCAGATAGCAAAAACACCCCTGCAATACTTATTTTGACGGAGAAAAATCCATGACCATTCCTTACAGTGCGAGCCGTGCCGTCTTCACCGGAAACGGTATCACCACTCTGTTTCCCTACACCTTCCGAGTCTGGAAAAAAGAAGAACTCAAAGTCACAATAGCCGACGGCGCAGGCAAGGTCAGCACCATTCCTCAAGCGGGCTTTCAGGCAAATATCACCGCAACTGGTGGTCATATTACCTATCTGTATAACAATGCCCCTCTTCCGGCAGGCTGGCGTCTGGCAATCACCCGCAATATGCCCTTTGACCAGAATATTGACCTTATTACCGGTACACTTTTTGATCCTGAAGTTATTGAAACAGGTCTGGACAAAGCCACAGCAGAACGCCAGCAGATCCTGGACATGCTTGAGCGCACCCTCACACTGCCTCCAACCTCCACCGCAAATCCCAATCTGGTCGCAGAATTTTTAACCGAACAAAGCAATCTCGCAGGCGCCCATGCCGCCAGTGCGGCGGCAAGTGCCAGTGCGGCAGCACAAAGCGCAACAAGCACACAAAACAATGCTTCAGCGGCAGCAAACTCAGCAGCAGAAGCTTCCCGTAAGGCTGCACAAATACAGGAACTCTCCGTAACATCCACTCTCGGCCCAGATGACATTACATACGCTTCCTATGACCCTCAAAGTGGTCTGCTCACCCTCACTGTTCCTCGTGGCCCCAAAGGAGAAAAAGGCGAAAAAGGAGATCAGGGCATCCCTGGCCCTCAAGGCGAACAGGGAGTGCAGGGAATACAAGGCATTCAGGGAGAACGTGGCCCCCAAGGCGCCGCAGCTCCTCCTGGAGCACAGGGAGAACAAGGGCCCATGGGAGAAAGTGGATGGGCTTCGGCTTTCGGACATTTTCGCATAGACGGCGCATGGCTGAAAATGGACTATATCGGTGATGATGACGCCATGAGCAGCAATTTTTCCATCAATAACAACGGACACCTGGAGGCAAACATCTAATGGCAACCATCTCGCTTGGACAGGTACGTCCCGTATATCGCGGGAACTGGAATACCACAGATACCTATAATATCTATGATTGGGTGAGTTACATGGGCTCGGCCTGGCTGGCTCTGCAAAACACACCTGCCAATTATGAACCAGACGCACAACCAACACACTGGGTATTGTTCGGCGCAAAAGGAGATAGTGGGAACGACGGTGCTCAAGGCGCAGTCGGTCCCAAAGGAGAACAGGGAGCACAAGGTATTCCTGGTCCTTCCACCCCCTTATCCAATAGCATAAACAGCACCAGCGAAACGACAGCAGCAACTTCATATGCCGTCAAAACAGCCCACGACCTCGCCCAAAGCGCCTCTCAAAAATATGAGCTCGTTAAAAATGCCTATCTAAAAAATACGACAGACAACCGTACCCTTTCTTCACTGGGGATGCCCTCAGGCAGGAGCATCAATCTCACACTCCCCGCCAGTGGCGGTACCGTTACAGCTCCAGCCAATGGATACATCCTTTTTAGAAAAAGAGCTGGAGGTCTTAATCTATATATCGCACTGGAAGGGGGAGGTTTGCGTCATGGCGACCTTTCGTCAATGGATCGCCAGACACTTATCGCCATTCTCCCCGTACGTTCCGGCGCAAGTGTTCTTGTCGAGTATACCGCAATCCTTGAAACCGTTGCATTTTGTTTTGTTTATGCGGAGGGCAACTAATGGGCACATATATTTCTGTTGAAAATGGACGTATTCTGGCAGCAGCCGACTGGGAATTTCCCCATTCCGAACGCACACTGCGCACCGTCACACGCGACCACAATGGTGAGCTTTGCTTTGCAGATGCTATCCCTCCCAAAGATCTGGAGTATCTCAAAAAAGAATCCATCAGCTACATCAAAAATAACTATAATGATGCAGAAAAACACGGAAAATTTCTTTCTTCACTCGGATTCCATATAGATGCCAATCAGCTTTCCGCAAGCCGTCTGCGCAATCTCCTCGATATTTCCTCCAAGGAAAAAAGTATCAGCTTTATTGATGCTGAGAATAGCAGTCATAACGTCACATATGAAGAGCTTTCGATCCTCTACCATGAAATTCTTCAATATCTTTCAGATGCCTTTGCACAAAAACAGACACTCATAGAAAAAATAACAAACTGTTCTGACAAAGAAACGCTTGAAGAAATCCGCATACAGGAAGGTATTCTCGATGCGCTACCTGCATAATCTCGGCATTGCCTTCGGGCAGCTCGCCAATGCCATTACTGGTGGGGATCCTGACGAAACACTCGCCTCTCGCTGCTGGCGTTCACGTTTGACACATCCCTGGAAAAGCCTGTGTTTTCTGCTGGATTTCTGCTTTTTCTGGCAGACAAATGAAAAACGCGAAGGACACTGCCAGCAGGCATGGCAATACGATATGCAACGCCTCCACATTCAAACCACCCTCCTCCTATGCAAAAGCCACAGGAGAGCAGAACCATGATTCGCCATGTCGCAAGTATCGCACTTTTTCTTCTTGCCATTTCCCTCCTTTATGCAGGCAATCTGCGTAAACGCATCGCAGCAACACAAACGCAGGCTCTTCAACGGGAAGAAACTGCCCGCACCGCCACTCAAACCCTTGCAAAAATACGAGAACTGAACACACTCCTCAAAGAACCACTGGCTGAGCGCGAAGAAAAACCTTTCGAATTACATAACGCTCTAAAAGCCCACCGTACAACACTGAAAACGCCGATCAACTATGATCCCAACCCCACTAAAGATGCCACTACCCTCCACCCCGCACCTCTCTACGGAC
>CAMTOM010000025.1 GCA_947074125.1 uncultured Desulfovibrionaceae bacterium | reverse complement strand
GGTGCCTGGGGCGTTGGCGTACCTTGACCTGTAGGAACAGTAATGCTATTCCGTGCCCAGCAGTAGCCCCCGGCCTTGAGGTGTTGGCGTGGATGGCTTCTGGCCTGTGGGCATTGCACGCGTTGGCTGGCTAGGTATCAAGCCCAACGAACCTTTTGTCAGTCCCAAAGGAGAAATTTTTTGGGCTCGGCAGTACGGTGCCAATATCTGGATATACCCAGGCTGGCCACTGGATATTTCTTCCAAGCGTGCTGCCCTTGAAGAAGCGGGCTACAGCTTTTTTGCGCATATGCAGGAAACACCCCCACATGATTTGCCGACCTTGCGGCGCGAAGGTCTTTTCAATTGGGAAGGCAGCCTTTTGTGAGCGAATCTCTTCCGCCTCATTCTGTGACACTACAGGGAGCCTCTTCGCTCCACACCTCGCATTCCAACGAATCTCAAGCACAAGCTCTCTTCCCGAGGGGGCTTGTGCAACCAGAAGGGAGTTTTCGCTTCAATCTGGATGCCCTCCTCCTCGCCGCCTTTACACTGCATTCACTGCCCGCCTCCCAGCCTTCAGAACCGTCGGCCACACTCACCACGACACCGCCACCACACTTACGCCTTGTTGAGCTCGGTACAGGATGCGGTGTTGTTCTGTGTGCGCTTGCCTTGCGCAATCACCACCTGCAAGGCATTGGTATCGAAAAAGAGGCAGCCCTTGTTGCTGCGGCACAAAGCAATATTGCACGGCTTGGACTGACAGAACGCCTACATGTCTGCTCAGGTGATGTTACCACACCTGAAACAGTGCATTCACTGGGAGAGAACAGCTACGAGTATGCTGTCACCAATCCCCCCTATCGCCTTTCCCATGCAGGACGCCCCTCCCCTCACCAATTACGGCAAACAGCCCTTACCGGTGATGATACAACGCTGGATGGATTCTGTGCCACTGCCTATCGGCTCCTGCGACACGGAGGCAGATTATATGGCTGCTTTCTCCCCGAAAACCTTCCTCGTCTGAGCCGCACTCTTGAAGCACAGCACTTTGGTTTGCGACGTATCCTGCTCGTCCATCCGCATGCCGAAAAAAAAGCGTCCCTGCTGTTCTTTGAAGCACGCAAGAACGCTGCGAGTGATCTTTGTATTGATCCCCCTCTTTTTCTTTATCATTCAGGCACTACCCAGCAGCGCAAAGAATATGCGCCTCAGGCAAAAGCATTCTGCCCCTGGCTGTAGAGCATCACGCAATCTGATTCATACGTCTGAAGAATTGATCGGGGAAAGTGCAGCTTCTCTTTCTGAGCCCCTTAAAAAAGCTCTACAACACGGATATCTGCGTCTTCGCTCTCTTTTTCATCTTCAGGGTAGGCAGTAATGAAAACAAGCTGAGGATTCCCCTCAAGGCGAATAAAGCAGGCATTGTCCGCATTGATTTCATTTTTTGCGGCACAGGCAGAAAATGTCTGATCGCCCCATTCCCCCTTAATACCACACAAAGGATAATGCAGCGTAGTCTTCTCTGGCAAAATATCACGCGGCCCAACCCCAAAAGCTGTTACCTCTGCGCCCGTTACACCTATCATGAAGCCCTGCCAGCTTTCTTTTTGAGCAGGGGCAAGCTCAAGCCACTGCCCGATAAGAGGGTCAAGATGGGCAACAAGATGGAAAGGACGGGGCAGTTCTGGACGCGGCCTGGCTCTGACCGCCGCCAGCTTGGGCGCAAACGAGGTATTGCCACGAAATATGCGTACATGCCACAACAGCTCTGACAAGGCTGGCTCCTCGCCATCACCATGCAGTACAAAGGCTGTCAGTGGCGGTGCAGGGCGGCGCAAGGCGAGTGTCAGCATACTGATACGGCTCAAGACTTCAGGGGTAAAATCCTCAGGTGTACCGACAATCGTCCACGCCTGCACAGAGGGATCATCAATAATGGGCAAAAGCTGCATCCACCCTCCCTGCTGCGTGGCAACCTCAATCCAGTGAATTGTGGCTGTAGCAAAGCCAGAAGCGCGCAATAAGGCTTCTTCGGCAATTTCCTTGCCCGAAGTGTCTGGAGTGCCTAAAACGCAAAGTAATGCCTTGGGAAGAGCCATAATACCTCCTAAATGCCTCTATCAATATGCAGCAGCCGTTTCAAACCCTGGAACAATCCACGACGGGGTGAAAATGCTTTGAGAAGATCGCTGGCACTGGGACGCAGATGCGCTTCAAAAGAAAGACCACGGCGTATCATTTTCCACTGACGTCCCTGCAAAGCCCGTGGCTTTTTCGGTGATTTGCGCGCTTCCATGGCTTCCTGCGAAGATTCGCGCCCAAAAGGATGCTCTCCTGCAATGGCCTCGTATATGGTGCAGCATGCGGAATAAATATCGTCTTGCGGCGAGGGGCGCGCACCCTGTAAACGCTCAGGAGACGCATAGCGCAAACTGAAAGAAGGCAGATGCAAACTCTCCCGCAAACCCAGTGTCACAGGCGAGCACGCGGCTCCAGGCTTGGCAATGGCTGTGGCGACATTGAAATCAATAAGAGCAATACGCCCTTCTGCGGCCATAAAAACATTGGAAGGCTTGATATCACCATGCGTTACACCATGATCGTGCAGGAAAGACAGCGCGTCAAAAAGCATCCGCGCAATCCGAATGGCAGACAAACCCAAACCTGCTGGACGATTGCGCAATTCTTCCTGAAGGGTGTGCCCTTCCAAAAGCTCCATACTCACGCACATCCCAAAAGACTCTCGATGCAAGTCAAACACGCGCACCACTCCAGGATGTGCAAGATGGCGCAATACGCAAAACTCCTGTGCGAGGGATACTCTGGCCTGTACATTTTCAGCCAGATCAGGATGCAGGCGCTTAATCGCTATTCTGGGATTGGCATCGCCCCATTCCACACGACGCAGGTCAAGCGCGGCATGGACTTCACAAATACCACCGGAACCAAGCATATTTTCCAGAATAAAACGTCCATCACTGGCAGAAGCTTCAGAAGACTGCCGGATTGCTGGAATCTTTTTGAAGGGACGTACATCATAATCCTGCACATGACGCTGCGGTTTGCGCTCTGGGAAACGTCCGAAAAATGCCTGCCGTGCTGAAGGAGATTGCGCAAAAGGCTTCATCATACGTGCCGGATCACGCCGGACAGATGATTTTTCAAGCGAACGCTTCGACCGTTCTGTTCTGTTGCTGTTATTGCGCTTCATAATCTATTCCAGTTCTGAAAGAAATACCGCTACAAAGGTTACATTGTCAGGCTGATGCATACCACTCAGCGTTTGCGTGAGTCCCTCTACCGCTTCTTTGGCGCTCTGTTGTGTCAGATATGCAGAAAGAGCTTCTGGTGCGAGGAGAGAAAGACCATCTGAGCACAATAAAAACTTGTCGCCTGCCCGCAAAGAAAAGCGCACTTCCTCCAAACGCAAGGTATCGTATACGCCAATCGCATTGGTAATAAGGTTACCACGGATCATACGCTCTGCCTCTGAAACTGTCAGCTCTCCCTTATCAATTTTTTCCTGACGCAGGGTGTGGTCACGGGTACACTGGTACAGCACTCCCTCACGGAAAAGATAGCAGCGACTGTCACCCGCCCACAAACAGGCGGCATCGCCCCCATGAATCAACAAGACAACGACAGTACTGGCGCCCCCAAGACCATTGGCTTTTGCGTCTTTGCGAAACAGGTCATTGGCATTGCGCAAACCTTCTTTCACATTGCTGACATGCTCTTCCAATGACGCTGGCATGGGAATACGCATAAGAAATTTGGCAATGGCACGACTGGCTTCCCCGCCATCGGCACTGGAAGCCACACCATCGGCAACAGCCCATAGCATATGGTCTGCCCAGTTGAGAAAAGAATCTTGATTGTCAGGACGCACATCCCCCTGGCGACTGACCCCCCAAGACTCCACATGAATGGTAAACTGCTGTTTTTCCTCCATACAAAAGATCCTCACTGCACCTGCATGCTGCGCGGCGCCATTGCCGCAGGTGCGCTTCCCGCATAGCTGTCATAGCTCCCCGAAAGCGCGAGAGGCTCTGACTGTCCCCTTTGTCCCATTGTAGTACCTGTATGCTCCACCTTCTTGTCCCCCATAGAAGCAAAGGTCTGTGTAGCTGAGTGGGAAGGAGTGAAGCCAAGCTCTTCAGCGTTACTGATAAGCAGCACCGCAGCCACGAATCGTGGCACAAAGTTTAGAGTTTCCTCACGAAGAGGCGCTGCGGCATCTCCCACCCGTCGGCAGTACGCTGTAACGCTATCCAGATTGTCACTGGAAGATTTACGCATGGCATTACGCATGGTGCCCTCACCACTATTGTAAGCGGCAATTGCGAGAGGCCAGCTCCCAAAAAACCTGTAAAGATAGGCAAGATAGGCGGTTGCGGCCTCAGTGGACTTGCGCACGTCAAAGCGTTCATCCACATCATCGTTCACGGTCAAACCAAAACGGCGCGCTGTCGCTGGCATAAGCTGCCATAAACCCGCAGCACCAGCCGGAGAAACTGCCTGTGGCTCAAAAGCACTTTCCACCAGAGGCAAGCAGGCAATTTCTGGGGGAAGCCCCTGACGGCGTACCCCTTCAGCAACAACAGGCATATGTGATTTTGCGCGTGCCAGCACTCGTGTTGCTAGTCCTCGCTGTTCATTACTCATGCGATACAGGTAGCGCCGCATAATATCATGCTCTGTGGCCGGAAGCCATGCGGCAATATCATGCACAGGCAATGAAGCCTCCAAAGCCAGTGCGGCAGCAGGCAAACGCTTCCCCATAGGAGGCGAGCTCCATAAGGAAACAGCATCTCCCATATGGCGTGGCACAATAATCGTCTGCCCGCCATTGGCAGGAATAATCACACGACTCACACCCGTCACAACAGGCTCGGAAAGGCCCTGCCCTGTCTGGACACTCTGAGACTCTTTTGCGGCGCAAGCACCCAAAAAAAGACACAGAAAGACGCATAGCCATGCCACAGGCGATACCCTGCGCACCACAAAAACAGCCTGACCCTTTTTCATTGTTCTCTCACAATAACAATACATGAAGAGAGGTCTTTGCCGACCTCTCTCCAAACTTACTACAATAATGATTCTGGCAATGAGAAGGAACACACTGTGGGATCAAATGGATTGACCTTGCTTCTGAACTGAATCAGAAACTGTGCCCACTTGCCATTGCGCTGTATTTCCATAAGGCACGTATTCCCGTCCTGACGCTTGATACCTCCCCCCTGAAAGAGGCGGAAGATTGCCCAGTCGCCACGTGTATCCATTTTTGTTGTAATGCCATTCAAGTCGGTAAGCTCCAGCGAAGCCTGTCCACCGCTGGCTGGCCAGTTAAATGCCGCACCCTGCACAGGTCCGTGCCAGTAACTCAGGTTCTTGCCAGAATCTATCAGCGTTACCTTTTTCAGTGTGGCATCCAAAGCATAGGGTTCCATCAGAAAGTTGATGCCCAGCTCGCGCCCTGACAGGAAAAAGGCATCCTGTACACGATTTGCCCTTTGCAATTGCGCCACGGCCTGACCAGAAATCGGCAGGGTACGCCCCATAATACTGCGTGGCGATCCACTGCGCGTCACAAAATGACGCAAGTGCGAATCATAGAAATTATCCAGTGTGCCTCCAGCGCGGAAAAACTCCGCAAAATCATCAAGATTCACATCCCTGTCGGCATTGACATTGAAAGGATAATACGCACGCATATTCTTTGCGTAGGTCGTGATGACGCGCTCCTGATAAGAACGGTTGATGCTGTGGGCACCCACCGAAAGCATTTCGCGCAGACCACCAGAAACAATGGTTGCATACCAGGAACGTACTGGATTGGGCAATTTTTCAATGGCATTTTCCAGACGCCGCAAGGTATCGTCTTTTTCGTCCGCTATTTCCAGCAGTGCGGCAAGTACACGGCGCTCTTTGCTGTCGCTGTTAATAAGGCGTGAGAAGTACTCACCAACGGTTACCGTATTGTCATTAACTGCCTTGAGTGCCGGATTGGCATGACCTGATGTGTCCAGCAAACTATCAAGAGGCATGAAGTACTGCTGTACTGCGGTTGCTTCGCGCTGCGCCTCTTCCTGAGCCTGATTGCGCACATCTTCTATTTTCTTGCCTGCCTGTCCTACCAAAGCCTTGGCAACTTTTGTTCCGGTGGTTCGGCTGATGCGCCGCTGCACCCTGCGGGATATTTCATCCTGCACCGCCGAGCCAACTTCACCTTCCCCTCGTGCCTCGCGCTCAAGCACAAAGTTGGTATTGGTGCGTATTTCACGCAAGACCAGTACAGAAGGCGAGGTTCCTGTTGTCATCTGTTCTGCCAGCTTCTGGGCATCCCCCATGGTCGATGGAGCACGGATGGCCAGCTCCTGCAAAGCCTGATTCCAATGCTTGCTGTAATCTCTAAAATAGAGCAGACGAACATCTTTATGCACCTTATTCATATCCATAAGGCTCAGCGCTACAGGATTGGGACCAAAGACCCAGTTTTCTTTTGTGAGATCCCAGATAATATCGGGACAGCGTTTAATCAGGTATTCTTCATAACCTGCACGTGTATACAATACGGGCACAGGATAGGTGTCACCAGAAAAAGGCGAATCTCCGATAGCAGATCTAAAGGTAAAGGGTGGCTTGCCACTCTCTTCAGCCTCTTCCTGCATACGCTGATACGCAAGCTCTGCCAGAGGTATTTTCAAGAGCGCCTGACGCGCCTTCTCTACCAATGCGGCATCTGGCTCAACAGGCACAATGCCATGCGCAATCAGATAATCCATATGCTGGCGTAATGTCGCCTGAGTCTCAGCCTGCCCCATATAGCGTTCTGACCACTGCTTATCCAGCCAGTCATTAATAAACTTCTCACTCATATGCTTGGGCTGACACAGCATCAAATAGGCGCGAAGAGCATTTTTCAGCTCTGTAGTATTATTAAGAGAACTTTCAATCTTTTCGGCTGCCGTACCGCGTATGGTGGGCATCAGACGGTTGTTGAGTACCCCCCAATAGGCATTTTGTGTGGCTTTTTCAAAAGGAACCCCCTGATACAGACCAAGCCTGTAGGCCATGGTGGCATCTTCACCAGGATTATACACCGTGAGGCTTTCCTGTATTTTCGCCAGCTCAGGCAGCACAGACTTTGACTCAGCAACCTTGGGTCTTTTCTCCTGTTCTGCCTCAAAGGAAGTATAGACATTGCCCAGTGTTTCCAGTCGGGAGTAGTTGTTCATAAAGTTTGCGCCCAGTACAATACCGGAAACCAGAAACAGGACAACAGCAGCAATCTGCATTCCATAACGCCGCAAGCGCAGTCTCCAGAGATGTTCTCTGTCAGCAGAGACCATCTGGGCACCAGGAATCACATATTTGCTCAAAAAATCCTGAAGGAAAAAGCCTCTGGCATAGTCTCCTGTTCCCGCATTGAAACCTTTCTGAAAGCTCAACTCGCCTTCACGAGCCACAGCAGCCATAAGATCACGGTTAGAAAGCGCACTGGAGAAGAAAAAGCCCCTGAACATTACCTGCTTGTGATAGCGCGAAGGGCCAAAAGCCTCGGCAATAAAATCTTCAAGCCGACCACCAAGCAAAGCCAGTTCCTGCGGAAAGCGAAACATCTCGCCTCTGGAAGGAACATCGCGCTCCTGATGAATTTTCGTGATAATCTGAGCATTGAGCATGCTCATCAGATCTCTGAATTCATTGCGTACCTCGCCTGGCTCCATGGCGTCTTTTTCAGAAGGACAGCCAAAAAACTGTTCACGTTCTGCACGGGAGAGATGCGCAAAAAAAGGCGCAAAACCAGGTACGGCATCGCATTTTGTAAAAAGCAGATACACTGGAGCATAATTGCGCGAAATTTTCAAAATCTCGCTCAAGCGCTCGCGTACAGTACGCGCAAGATGCTCACGCCGCGCCTGATCGGCATCAATAATATCACGCATACTCACACAGACGACTATACCATTCAGCGGTCTGGCAGGACGTATGCGAAACAAGCGCCGCAACAACAGTGTCCATAAGCGATGCGTTGGGCTGTCGGGACGGCTGTTTGTATAGCCGCCAGGGGTATCCACAAACACCGCTTCATTGCTGTAGAGCACTTCACAGCGCTCTGTAGCCTTGAGATTGTATAAATGACGGTCAGCCTGCTCATTGATGGGGAATTTCAAGCCAGAGTTCAACAGCATGGACGTTTTGCCACAATTGTTTGTCCCCAATACAAGATACCAGGGCAAGGCGTAGCGGGAACGACTCTTGGAGCCATAGAAATTGGACGTCGTTACTATCTTTATTGCGGCTTTCAGGCGATCTTTAATGGCATCGCTTTCTTCGCGAAACTGGCTTTTACTGATGGCTTTTTGTTCGTATTCTGCTGCTTTCTCAGGATTTGCCAGGGCTTTTCTGCGCTGGCGTGACGACCAGAGCGCCACAAAAAGACCCCATAAAAAGATCAGAACCACCGTTGCGACAAGACGCGCAATGACGCCTCCCAAAAGAACACGATCTGCAATCGCAACCAGAGGGCCAAGTATCCACACCAGCAAAATCAAAATACATGTGCACAGTAAAGCCAGCACCCACGGAGTTTTCAGGGCGTTCCACATGGCACGGAAAAAACGACGAATCATGGACGTGCCTCCTGAGCAGGCGTCGGTTCTGGAGAGCTTTTCGCACTATCACTTGCAGGCTGAGCGGCATCTTCCTCTTTTTCTGAGTCTGCCTCCACCTGCTCTTCTTCTGCATCCTCATCTTCTGCACCGGCTTCAGACAGGATAAAAGGGGCTTTTGTTGGTGCCTGAGATTCATATTGCGCCAGCAAAGGACGTGATTTGTCCTTCAAGGTGTATGAAAATCCCCACCATGTGATGGAAAGACAGAACACAACAACAGCACCAATAAGCCATGCGGGGATATAGGCATACACCTTGTCTTTGAAGGTGCTCAAATCCACTTTTTTGGCAAGATCAGGTGTGGCTTCGCCACGCAGCAAGCGTATCTGCCGATAGAGCTGGTCGCGCAAGGACTCTACAGCCAGTGCGCCGCGATCCTCAAGGCGATACTTGCCCTCAAAACCAAGGCTGAGCAGCAGATAGATCAGCTCTAAAAGATAGAGCCGGCTGGCAGGCTGTTCCATGGTACGTGACAGGACATCAAAAAAGACCTCTCCGCCCCAGGTATCTTTATGAAAAGTACTGAGGAGAGATTTGTTCTGCCACTCTGCCTGAGCACCCGCAATGGAAGATGTCGTGACACTCTCATCCAGAGCAGTACACAAAAGGTACTGTGCGGCATTCACCTGCGCCTCACTTACCCCCAAAGCCATTGCCTGTGAGCTGAAGCCCCGTATTTCCGCCTCAAGGCGGGTACGCAGACTTTCCATGTTCACATCGCGCGCGTTGCGCAAACGCACTATTTCCAACAAAATATTGGCGGCGGCCTTCACGAGAGGATTCAGCCCTGGCGTGTATTCATCAATGGAGGTCTGCTGTGCCAGATAGGGCGCACTGGGAGGTGCCTGACGTCCAGGAGCTACCGCTACTGGCGTAAAAGGCAGTTTCTCCTCCTTGTTCTGTATATTGCTATCCAGAACAATAGAGGTCTTGTCATGATCCATTTCATCATATTGTGCCATGCCCTACTCCTTAACAGCCCAGAGCTGTAAAGTAAGGTTATGGAACACACCAGACACATGCAAAGCGCAGCCTGTTGAGACTTCAACCTGTGCGCGCTGGCTTGAAGAAAAGTCGAGCTGGAAATACACCCTGCCCGCATGGAATGGGATCTGACGCGGCACTGTAGACATTGGTATTATCTTGATGCCAGGGAGGTGGGTGTTGACGAGCTCACGAATATTTTCCGGTGTGCCAATTTTAATCTGCTTTGGCAAAAGAGTACGCAACTCTTCCTGCTCCATATCCGCCCGTGCAACAAGCACAAAAACCGCAGAATGCAGCAAATTTTTGTCGTGAAGAGGTGCAACCATAACACCATGCGAATGATGGTGCATGCGCAGCAAAATGGCATGCTGTTCCAGCACCATACTCAATACATAACGCGCCGCTTCCATAACGGTAGCAAATGACGCGTACTGTTCAGCATGCTGGTATGTTCCAAGATCGCTGGGACGTTTTTTCTGCTCGGCAAAGGTCGAAACTTCTCCAACAAGCTCAAGCAACAAGCGATAAAACATTTCAGGATGTACCTGAGGTGTATTGCTCATGTGCTGGAAGAGTGGTTCCATGCGATTCAGACACTGCAAGAGCATGAAATCCCCGACTTCAGCCGCGCTGGTCTGCCCCACACTATTGATACGATCCGCCAGAGAAGTTGCCCTGTGCCCTATCAGGCCAAGCCGTTCTCGCTCATAATCCTCTCCTCTGTGTCATGCCTCAAGCTCACACAACGTTGCCAACTACCTATCTTCCTGACTGTTTTTCCCCCACTTCTCACCTACAACCCATTTGTCCACCGTCACCTTCCCTACGCCCTCGACAACC
>CAMTOM010000024.1 GCA_947074125.1 uncultured Desulfovibrionaceae bacterium | reverse complement strand
CATACGAGATTTCTGAATGGGACTGGAGTTCAGACGTGTGCTCTTCCGATCTGTTGGAAAAAAGCGTACGCAAAGATTGCCCTAAAGCCGGATTCACACAACCAATCACAACGGCTGTGGGCTTTTCTTCAACAACCTCACGCGCAAACGAAGGCCCCGAAAGCATCGCGTAGCGCGCAGCTCCCCAAGGAAGGGTCTCGGCAAGAATTTTGCTGCACGTCGATTGCGATTGTGTTTCCAGCCCCTTCGCCGCATTCACAAAGACAGTATCGGGAGATAAAAAGCTCAAATGCGCCTGTAGCCAGCCACGCAACTGCTGACACGGAATCGCCAGCACAATAATATCCCGCTCACGCAGATCCTGAGGCAACACAGATGCTCGCACCCCGACATCCAATACGCATTCTTTCAAATAACGCGGATTTTCATGATGCGTATTGATATGCGCAGCAAGTGCGGTATCCCGCATCAGCAAGCACACCTCATGACCATTACGAGCCAAAAGATGTGCCAGTGCGGTTCCCCAACTGCCACCACCTGCTACTGCTATACGAAACTGTTGCTGCATACCGTACCCGAAGAATTACCCCGCCCAGTCAACAAGAATGGTTGGGATGGAAAGAATATGCCCTCCAGCACCCGAACGCGCCTGATTCTACCATGTTCCATAGAGTATGTAAACCATCCATTCTTCTTTTGAACCACCGTGCGCATTATCTCTGGCAAGGCTCTGGCGTGCTGCCTCAGGGTCACAGAATAAAGGAAAATCCCGCTGTAAAGGATCAAGATATACCTGCTTGCCCACCGCCAGATCTACCATATACATACCTGGCGCATAGGTATATACCTCCTGACAATCGCCTGTTGCAGGGGCTGAAGCACTCGCAACGGGAGCAGGCGTTGCCGCAGATGGTGTACTTGCTACAGGAGCAGTCGAAGAAGGCTGCCGTGTCGATGAATCCACTGGAACGGATTCTGACGATACCATCTGCATAGGCTGGGTTGACAGCTCCTTCTCTGCTGTCAGGGCAGGAGCTTCTGAAGACGCGGCTACAGGAGTATCTATCCCCATGCCGGCACGCATCTGCATCATCTCTTCTTCCGGAATTGTACGAGGCTGCACTACGCGCCCCACAGGCTCACCAGAAGGAGAAGAGCTTGCTGTTTCCCCCTGAATCGTTGGACTTGCGGTAAGATCTGTAATTTCACGAGATGGATCACGAAGCATTGCCGAGCCATCAGATGCCGTAGCAGATGTTGCAGCAGGTGAAGGCGCAACTGCGATAGCAGACTGTTGCACATCCGCCTTAAAAGCAGCCTCCGCCTGAGCACGCACAGCAGGATCAACTTCAGTAGGTGTGATCACCTTACCCACGGGCTGTGTTGACGTCGATGCCACCTGATGCACATCAGATGATGCCTTCAGAACACTATCGTAACTTGTTTCACCATCGGCACTCGAAGTCTCTTCCGTTGCTGAGGCACGCAAAGGCGCCCCGCTCGCATTGGAGCGGATAATCGGCCCTTGAGGTTCCTGGGGAGAAGGGCTGGCCACTTCAGAACCACCACAGGCTCCCAACAGAGGCAAGAACAACAATCCCAAAAGCAGACGTCTCATGATTATCTCCTGTATCCTGCCATCACCTGAAGACGCTGAATGCGTTCTTCAATGGGAGGATGTGTACTGAACATATTCTTCATCCCACCTCCAAACAACGGGGCAACAATGAACATTTCAGCCGTAGCAGCATTCCCTTTCTGCATGGGAATCTGCTGACTGTAGGAAGCAAGCTTTCCAAGCGCTCCAGCCAACGCCAATGGGTCATTGCTGATCATAGCTCCTGTATCATCTGCCAAATATTCCCGCGAACGGGAAACCGCCATCTGGATAATACTGGCTGCAACAGGCGCAAGAATAGCCATAAAAAGGATGGCTATAGGATTACTGCCATTTCCATCGGAGCGTTGTCCACCAAAAATCGCACTAAACTGCATGAAGTTTGCGATAGAAACAATAGCAGAAGCCATTACACCTGCAATCGTCTGTATCAGAATATCTCTATTGCGCACATGAGCAATTTCATGAGCCAGGACACCACGTACTTCTTCCGGTGTCAGTAAGCGTAATAATCCCTCAGTAACAGCAACCACAGCATGCTCAGGATCTCTTCCTGTTGCAAAGGCATTGGGAGCTTCTTCTGGTACAATACAGACTTTTGGCTTGGGAATGCCTGCATT
Organism: uncultured Desulfovibrionaceae bacterium; assembly: GCA_947074125.1. GTDB lineage: Bacteria > Desulfobacterota > Desulfovibrionia > Desulfovibrionales > Desulfovibrionaceae > JAQVCS01. The sequence goes on along the minus strand of CAMTOM010000024.1, from coordinate 8,517 downwards.
GGTGGCGAGTTCTTCCACCATGGCATGCAAGGCTGGCGCATCCTGAGGGGCAAGCTCCCGCGCACGATAGGTAGAAAGTACAATTTTATCCGAATACCAATAACTTCCGACATTCATGGCAATCGCAATACCAAAAGCGATCATGATACCAGCCCGACCTCCGGCCATACCACCAAGAATAATGATAATGCTCGACAAAAGCCCGAGCAAAAGAAATGTTTTAAACTGACTTGTCATCTTTATGGCTCCTGCATCACGCGATGAGAACAACAGCATACGTTTACAAAAAAACACATCATCCTAGCCAAAATGTAATTCTGTTTTCCAAAAAGGGAATAAAAAGGCCGGTTATCCGGCCGTATGAAATCATATTCACATTAGAAGGGAACTTCATCCATTCCCGATGCTTCCGAGGGGAATGCGGGTCCCAAATCATCCGGAGGCGTCTGCTGACGTTTGGAAGGCATACTTTTGCGAGGACTCCCGCCCCCCATATCATCTGACGCATCTGCTTTATCAGAGCGACGATCAAGAAACTGAATACGCTGTGCCTTTATTTCTGTAGAATAGCGATCCTGCCCTTGCTGATCAGTCCATTTACGTGTCTGCAACGAACCCTCTACATAAACGAGACTTCCTTTGGCAAGATATGTACTGCATGTTTCTGCAAGACGCTGGAATACACTGATTCTATGCCATTCTGTCCTGTCTACCTTATTGCCATCACGATCAGTATAGGATTCATCCGTCGCCACGACCAAAGAACATATTGGGGATCCCCCTTGCGAATAGCGCAATTCAGGATCACGTCCCAAACGTCCAATTATCATCACTTTATTCAGCATAGTTACTTCCGTATATCATGTTTCAACGAAAAGCGGCTTCCAGACTGTCCAGAGTATCCTCCAGAGCGTTCGAAAGCACATTCGCCTGTTTTGGATCCCAATCAGCCAAAGCGCCTTCCAAATCTTTTTTGATTTTTAGCGCTTTTTCCACATCTGGAGCAAGCGCTTTTTTTCGGGCTTCTGACCAATCCATAAATTTCAAGCCATTGCCCAGCGCGTCTACCATTTCCAGCACCCCCTTATGGGAACGCTCCAGAGGCACAGTCCATGCCAATTCGGAAAGGCGCGGCCATTTTTTCTCCAGCAAATCTTCGTTCCACGTCACCGCAGAAACACGAATCTGCAAAGCATCTCCCATTATGCTTCCTCCTTCCATTCTGTCTGTACCTGCATGACAGCTTCCTGAATGGCAGTCAGTTGGTCAGGTGGACAAACACCTATAAGAGGCTGTCCAGCGTCCGTACTGGCTGAAGGCTCCACATACACAGTGTAAATGGCTCCCGTAGGCCCAGCATAATGCAGCGGCACCTCACGCTTCATACGCGACATGATAAACAGTTCCATACCCTCATGCACTGTCACAGACTGTGAGCCGGAGGCACGTACTTTTTTATCAATTTCAGGTGTGAAATAATATTTTGCGCGTTCGGGAGCGGTAAACAAATGGAGCGTCTTTTTCAGAAGTTCATTCTGTACTTCGGTGCGTGTCATATAATGACGCACAACAGCCAAAGGCGTACCCGCTTCTACAAAGCAGCCTTCCAAATCAAGATACAAGGTCTCAAGTTCGCCTTTTTCCAGAGCAAGAATCGGTTTGGGATTACGCTCCCGATCCAGAGTCGCCAGCAATGTTCCAGGCTTCTCTTTCCAAAGTCCCTGTGGTCCTGTCACTCTTTCACCAGGCTGCACCGAAGTAAAATTCACACGTCCCGTATGTGGTGCGGTGATTATGATCTTCCGAAATGGAGAGGCTTTTATTTCATCAAGCAGAGCTTTTACATCAAACATGTTCTGTCCCTCCTAGCGGTAGTATAGGTTGCGTCCGCCAATGGTCAACAGAGCCTGCTTGATATTGCCCCGAATTTGCGGTCGATCCCAGATAGCCTGAATATGCCCTCTGGAAAGAGCCCGATAGGAACGATGATACTTGGGCGGAATATCCATACCCGTTGTTTCCTTGATAACACCAGGGCCAGCAAAACCAATATTGGAAGAACGCACGGCAAACTGGTAGGGAGAACAGCCCAGGAAGCTGGCAACAGGGCCGGCAAAAGAGTTGGTATCATACAATACCATATACAAACCACCAGACTCAATATAACGTCGCACAGCAACTGTACAGCGCGGCATCTGGATAACCCCGTGCGTTCCTTCCTGAATGCGAATACCTGCCGTACCATGTACATAGGCAAGGAAAGGATAACGTTTTTTTGCCGCTCTTTCCGCAGCTTCTACAAACTTCTGCCCTTCGGCAGCGCCCACAGATCCGCCACGGAACGTGCCCATAAGCATCGCAACAACCACTTTGATATTGTCAATGCGCGCCTCAAAGGTCATACAACCACTTTTAGCGCCTGTTGTTTTCTGGGCTTTTTCCACACGATCGGAAAAGTTCGGGAAATGCAGCGGATTGCCCGCTTCAATTTCACTGTTAAACTCGTACACAGAACCTTCATCAAAGACATTGCGCACGTACCATTCTGGCTCCATAGGAAAATGATAGCCACAATAGCTGCACACGCCCGCAAATTCAGCAAAGAGATCTGGCCCCCAAAGGTCAAGACAGCCATAGGTCGTGGCATTGGGGCAGGTGATTGTCCTGTCTATTTTATAGCGAGGCGATATATAATTCCATTTACGTCGACGGGCATCTCCAGTCCACGTTGAAAGTGCCATCAGTTCTGCACTTTTATCTTCGGCAGCAGCCCCCCTATTCCCTGGCAGTGCTTTGCACAAAGCACGAAATGGCGAGAAAAGACGAGACTTGAAGAGTTCCCATTCCGTATCAATTTCTTCCACCATCGCTGCCATCTTGCGCCGATGGCGTCGATACAGATCATACTTCAAATGATTGTAAGGGCGCATCAGTACATCACTGAAAGCCTGAGAAACTTTTGTGAAGAAAGGTCTGCGGTCACGACAGGCTGAACGGGAAAGGCGCAGAAACTTCTGCTGCCGCTTTTCCACCAAACGGCTTTTTGCCTGCGACGACAAGCCCCAGCGTATATACAGATCATCCAGATTCACATCAGGACGACGCAGACGACGCAGCGCAATCCTCTTATAAAATGAGAGTCTCCGTGTAGACAGCACCACCTCGTCTGTAGCGCGAAGCATTTCCTGACGTAACTGCCGGAAAAAATCAAAGTGATTGGGGCGCGCTCCTAAAGGAGGTTCCTGCACAACACGATCAATATAGCCAAACTTCAAATTGTCCTGAGCCGTTATACTCAACGAAGTCGCACAATGCTCAATCAATTCCGGTGTCGCTCGCTCACCAGCCTTGAGGCGTCCTTCAATGGCAGCAGCACCTTCTGGCGAAATAACTGAATAATAGCCATGAGACAGCATCAGGCGCTTGTCAGCCAGACCAATAGCCTCAGCACCACCAGAACCACCTTCACTGATCACAGTCACAACGGGCACACGCAAGTTTGCCATGCCATAGATATTGCGCGCAATCTGCTGTGCCGCACCAGGATAGTCTTCGATAGGATATGAGCCAGGCGTAAAGATGTAGGTATGGATAGGAATACCTTCAGTTTCTGCAACACGCATATACTGCAGGGCTTTGGCATTACCCCAGGGCTTTACGGAACCTCCATTACGAAAATCCGCCCCATGCCCTTTTTCCTGTCCGATAACCATCACAGACTGTACATGCATCTTTTTGCCACGTCGCCGCGCAATAACCGCACGCGCAATCAGCATACTGGGATCAAGACTGTGCTCGTCCTGTCCCCCTACCTCTGTGAAGTTGTCATAGACATTTTCGAGAATATCACGCAGGCAAATCCGCTGCGGATGGCGCACAATGCGCACCTTATCCATAGGCGTGATATTATCTTCAAGACGACGCTCAACAAAACCAAAAAGATCTTCAATGCCGCCGATTTCGGTGTGGGGATCACCCATCGCACCAGCGCGCGCCCGCTCTTCAAAGGTTTTCAGGCGATCTTGTAAAAGATCAATATCTTCCCCATGCTTGCCAGCAAAAATATCTTCGATATATGCCAGTCTCTCTCTTAATGTATGAATACGTTTTTCTACGCTGGTATCCATGTAGTCATCCGCCTGTTCAGCGATCGTTTTTTGTTATCGTAAATCTGATAAGAATAATCGGACAATCTTTCCACAAGAAAAGAACTCTCCACCAAAGGTGGAAAGTCCTTGAGTTAAAAACGCAAAATACGCTCTGTGTTGGCGCGAAGGAAATTGATATTTGACTTCAATGGTTCACCAGTGGCGCTTTTACCAGTCAGACACAAGTCATCCAAAAAACTGACGCCGCGCTGGCGAGCTTCTTCCAGATCTTTTCCCCAGATAATTGCCAGGGCCAGATTGGGGTCAAAATCAGAAGGAATTTCATATACCATATCCGTTGGCACATGGGTATGCACCTTCAGCCAGGGCTGTTCTTTCCAGTGAAACTGCTCAATGGAGCCGGACCACGGTGTGAAGCGATTATCAGGATCTTCGGCAATAAGACGATATTCAATACCAACACCTTCGGTGGCAATATCTTCTTGCGAATAGCCCAAAGGCTCACCCAGACCAATACGTATCTGCTCAGCCAGCAAATCCACATCGGCATTATCCCGCACACGGGAGATACGCGCAGAAACGCCGTTTTCCACCTGAATGCGGGTATTTACTTCCATCAAAAAAGGAGAGCCATCACGAGTGACAATCCACTCCCATGTACCCACATTATCATAACCGACCTTGCGCGCCATCGTCAGGGAGTAGGCAACAATATCATCCAGCACTTTATCGGCATCAAAAGAATACGACAAATCCCGTGAGGAAAAGCCTGGGGCAACCTCAACGCGCTTTTGCAAACCAGTCGACTGGATGGAACAGTTGCGCGTCCCAAAATGAACGGGCTGCTTTCCAGAACGGTCAGAGACAATCTGAACTTCCAAATGATTGAAGTCCGTAATACGCTGCTCGATCAGCACGCCTTCATCCTTGAACTGGCGCATGGCATAGTTGCGTATGCGTCGGTACACAGAACGAAAGTTATCAATATCATAGACTTCTTCAATACCCATACCGCCGCCGCCAGCCGAAGCCTTGACCAAAACCAGCGGATGCTTGATTCCCTGCTGTAGCTGAAATTCAAAAACCGTACGCGCAATGCGCTCTGCTTCCATTTCATCATACACAGGCCTGTCAGAACCAGGAACCGTAGGCACCTCCAAACTGCGTGCCAGACGCTTGGTATTGATCTTGTCTCCCAGCTCGCGAATAATTTTCCACGATGGGCCGATAAAAATCATTCTCCGTTCCCGTTTTGTCACACGCCGCGCAAAACGATAATCTTCAGCAAAAAAGCCATATCCTGGATGCAAAGCCGTACACAAGGCATCATCAGCAACCGCCATGAGTTCATTGGCGTCATGATAGGAAGAAACGCGATACAGGCTTTTTTCCCCACCGATTTCCTGTGCGAGACGCACATGACCAGACGCGGCATCAGCAGCAGTATATATGGCAGTAAAGGCCACACCCAATTTATGACAGGCACGCATAATGCGCATGGCAATTTCGCCACGATTCGCAACAAGCACCTTATGATCTGTAATAGCAAAATCCTGAGACATGCTGTAGAAATCTCCCTGCGCCCCTCAAAAGAAAGCGCTACATTATTTCACGATACTGCCACTCTCATTGCAACAGCGGCGGCCATTGGTCTATATCCTCTCAACATAAATCCTGCAAGTCCGAATTGGAGCAGAATACCTCTCCCCCAATCCTGCCTGCAACAAAAACAAACGAGCCCCATACATTTTCACAAAGCTTCAATCCTCACTGCGTGAAGAGTTTTCCCAGGCGATTACACTTCTTTGGACAATAGCGAGGCAATATGATAGGGCAGGCAGCAGAAAAAACCGCACACGCAGTTATGCCACAGTAACAACAGTATCGAACATGTTTCACAAGCTCATAGGGAGAAGTTTCATGCAAAATCTTCACGATGTCCAGCGCGCCACCACAGCCATTCGCCAGCGCCTCCCCCAGGCAGCACCCCGTATCGCTCTGATACTAGGGACGGGTCTTGGCGGACTGGCAGAAGGCCTCAGCGACACAGAAAGCATCAGCTACGAAGAAATACCCGACTACCCTCTTTCTACAGTCGACTCGCACGCAGGACGTTTTTTGCTCGGAAAACTCCAAAATATCCCCGTTATCGTGCAGCAAGGGCGCTGCCATCTCTACGAGGGGTACAGCGCCGCCCAGGTAAGCATGGGAGTACGCATTATGCACAGCCTTGGGGCACGCAGTCTTGTTATAACCAATGCCGCAGGCGCTATCAATCCGCAATTTGATGCTGGAGAGCTTATGCTCATAAGCGATCATATCAATACTACCGCCACCTCTCCCCTGGAGGGAAACAATGTTGCTGCATGGGGAAGCCGCTTCCCTGACATGAATGCCATATATGATCAGGAATACCGGAAACAGGCAGAACAAGCCGCCCTTTCTCTGGGCATTACTCTCCATCGCGGCGTCTATGTCGGCGTACGTGGCCCTCAGATGGAAACGCCTGCGGAAACACGTGCCTATCGGCATATGGGCGGTGATGCTGTGGGCATGTCTACTGTACTGGAAGCCATTGCGGCCTGCCATCTCGGTATGCGCATCCTGGGCATTTCATGCCTGACAAATAAAAATCTTCCTGACTGCATGGCACCAGCCCCTCTTGAGGAGGTCATTCAAACAGCCAATCGCAGCGGAAGCCAACTGGCATCCCTACTCAAAGAGGTAGTGACAAAATTATAAACTTCGCCTATCTTTCCGCTTCCCATCAATCCTTTTATCTTTAAACATCGTAGACAATAGCACTATGCAACACAACAATTCTCTTCGTAATGTCGCCATTATCGCCCACGTTGACCACGGCAAAACCACTCTTGTCGATGCCCTTTTCCGTCAAAGCGGTCTCTTTCGTGCCGACCAGCAAGTCGATGATCGCCTCATGGACAACATGGATCTTGAGCGTGAGCGAGGCATTACCATCGCAGCCAAAAACTGCGCCGTTACCTGGAAAGACGTCAAAATCAATATCGTTGACACCCCTGGTCACGCCGACTTTGGTGGTGAAGTGGAGCGCTCTCTCTCTATGGCCAATGGCGCCATTCTGCTTGTAGACGCATCTGAAGGCCCCCTGCCACAAACACGTTTTGTTCTGCGCAAAACGCTTGAGGCAGGACTCCCCGTTATTGTCGTCGTCAACAAAATTGACCGCAAAGATGCCAGACCTGAGGAAGTTCTCAACGAAGTCTACGACCTTTTCATTGATTTGGACGCAACTGACAGCCAGCTTGAATTCCCTGTCCTGTATGCCATTGGTCGTGCGGGCGTCGCGATGAACAATCTTGATGACGAGCAAAACGACCTGTCACCACTTTTTGAAGCTATCCTTAAATATATTCCTGCACCACAACATGATCCAGAAGAGCCCTTCCAAATGCTGGTTGCTGATCTGGATTACTCAGACTATCTGGGACGCCTGGCTGTGGGACGTATCATACATGGCTCTGTCCATGACAAGGAAGCTCTGGTCTGCATTGCAGAAGATGGCTCTCCCATTCCCTTGCGCGTGAGCAAGCTCCAGGTATATGCAGGCCCCCAGCTTACCGAAGTCAAAGAAGCTTCCCCAGGAGATATTGTTGTTCTGGCTGGTATCGAAAATGTGACCATTGGCGATACCATCTGCACCAAGGAATCCCCTCGCACGCTCCCCCGTATCCGCGTGGATGAACCAACCGTTTCCATGCGCTTTGGCATCAATACTTCCCCACTGGCCGGACGCGAAGGGAAACTCGTACAAAGCCGCGTTATTTATGACAGACTGGAAAAAGAATGCCTGCGCAATGTTGCCATCCGTGTGGAACGCTCCAATGAAAACGATACCTTTATGGTCAAGGGACGAGGCGAATTTCAGATGGCTATCCTTATCGAAACCATGCGCCGTGAAGGCTTTGAGCTTTCCGTTGGACGCCCTGAAGTTATTCTGAAAAAAGATTCCAATGGCAAACTCATAGAACCTATCGAACACCTCTATGTGGATTGCGATGAAACCTTTATGGGCGTTGTCACAGAAAAACTGACGCAGCGCAAAGGGCGTATGCTCAACTGCGCCAATAATGGTACCGGTCGTGTCCGCCTGGAATTTTCTGTTCCCTCACGAGGCCTGATTGGCTATCGCGATGAGTTCCTCACAGACACCAAGGGAACGGGTCTTATGAACTCATACCTTGCGGGCTACGAAGAATGGAGAGGTGACTTTTTCACACGCTTCACAGGCTCCATTGTTGCAGATCGCTCAGGAGCAGGCGTGGCCTATGCTCTGTTCAATCTGGAACCACGCGGCGTTTTGTTTCTCGAGCCGATCGGAAGAGCACACGTCTGAACTCCAGTCACATTCAGCAATCTCGTATGCCGT
>CAMTOM010000023.1 GCA_947074125.1 uncultured Desulfovibrionaceae bacterium | reverse complement strand
GGAGGCCGGCACGTGAGTGCCGGTCTTTTTCTTGAAAGGGAATGCTTTTTCCCCTGAAAGCAATCTTTTTACCTGTATAGACAAGGTATATGCCATGAAAGATTTACCCAGAGGCTTTAGTGTGGGAACCGCTGCGGCAGGTTTTAGAAAAGCCGGACGCGATGATCTGGGATTGATTGTTTCTGACAGACCTGCGGTGAGTGCGGGATTGTTTACGACAAATATGTTCAAAGCCGCTCCCGTGCTTGTATGCCAGCAAGCGCTTGCCAGACGTCCTGCCATGCGGGCAATCGTGGCCAATTCAGGTCAGGCGAATGCGTGTACTGGCAGCATGGGACTCAAAAATTGTCGTGAGACACTCAAAATGGTGGGAGCAGCGACTGGTCTTGCGCCAGAAGATATTTTGCCGCTTTCTACAGGTGTTATTGGGGATCAGCTCAAAATGGATTTGTGGCAAAATGCTGTTCCAGAGCTGTGCAAAACCCTTGGGAGCCGGAATGCAGAGGATTTTACCCGCGCCTTTATGACGACGGACTCCTTTCCCAAGTTCCTTTCGCGTGATGTGCGCCTTTCGGGGGGGTCAGTACGTTTGACAGGCATGGCTAAAGGCGCAGGGATGATTTGTCCCAATATGGCGACAATGCTTGCTGTGGTGCTGACGGATGCGAAAGTGGACGCGACACAGTGGCAGGAGATGTTCCAGCGAGCCGTCGATGCGACATTCAATCGCGTGAGCGTGGATGGCGATACTTCGACCAATGACACCATTCTGGGGCTTGCCAATGGTGCTGCCGAAGTGACACTTTCCGAAGAAGATATGCTGCCTTTTGAAGCCGCCCTGACAGGCCTTTTGGGAGAAGTCTCCTATATGCTGGTGCGCGATGGCGAAGGGGCAACAAAAGTTATTCACATTACCGTCAAGGGCGCACGCAATACACACGATGCCGAAAAAGTGGCGCGCACTGTGGGGCATTCTCAGTTAGTCAAAACCGCCATGTATGGCAGGGATGCCAACTGGGGACGGATTGTTGCGGCAGTAGGGCGTAGTGGTGCGCTTTTTGAGCCGGATGATGTGTGCGTCAGCCTGTGTGGTGTCGAAGTGTTCGCGCAGGGGCAGCCTCTGGCTCCTGATTTTGATGATGTACTGAAAGAGCCATTACAGAAAACAGATATTTATGTAGATATTGTGCTGGGGGCTGGTACGGGCGAATATATGTTCAAAGCCTCTGATTTGACACATGATTATGTGAGTCTGAACGCGGAATATCGCTCATAGAAATGGTATTGTGTCACGAAAGTGGATGTCTTGTCAGGGCTGTCGGTTTTTTCCATCAGCCCTGTCTGCATTATGAGGGAGTAGTTTTGGGCATGATACGAAAGGTATGTTATCATGAAAATTGCTGGAATATCGAAAAAATACATATGCACATCGAAAAAATAAATATGCATAATGATGAATTTCCCTTGTAATTCCTGGCTTTTTTAAGGAGGCTTATTTTTCTTTTCAAGAAAATCTGTAAAGCATATTGACATTTTGTTCGTTTATTCACAAGATAGAAGCGGAACGTAGCCCCTGCCGCACATGTGTTGCGGTTCAGCGGTACGAAATACATTCACTGTCAACTTTGGAGGATCTTGCAATGTCCAATTTGGTTCCCCCTCATGGTGGTAAAGGTCTTGTATGCGCTCTGCTTGAAGGTGCCGCTCTTGAGGCGGAAAAGAAAAAAGCTGCTGGCCTTAAGCAGATTGAAATTTCCTCCCGCGCCAAAGGCGACCTGATTATGATGGGTATCGGCGGTTTTTCTCCGCTGACAGGTTTTATGAACAAAGCCGACTGGAAAGGCGTTGTTGAAAAAATGCTGCTTGCCGATGGCACCTTCTGGCCTGTGCCAGTAACTCTGGATATTTCTGCTGCTGATGCCAAGGCAATCAAGGCTGGTGAGGAAGTAGCGCTGGTTCGCAATGGCGAAGTGATGGCAACCATGAAGGTTGAAGACATTTATGAAATGACTGAAGCCGACAAAAAATGGGAATGCGAAAATGTCTTTAAGGGTGAAGGCCCTGACTCCCAGAAATTCTGGGAAATCGCTCTGGAAGACCATCCTGGCGTAAAAATGGTTATGGCTCAGAAAGAGTTCAATATCGGTGGTCCTGTAAAAGTGCTTTCACAGGGTGATTTCCCTGTGAAGTTCGCTGGTGTGTACTGCACACCTGCCCAGCTCCGCGAAAAAATGGAAAAGAAAGGCTGGAAGAAAGTGGCTGCGCTGCAATTGCGTAACCCCATGCACCGCTCCCACGAATATCTGGCCAAGCTGGCCGCTGAAGTGTGTGACGGTGTGGTTATCCACTCTCTCGTTGGCGCATTGAAACCAGGTGACATCCCTGCCGAAGTTCGCGTCAAATGTATTGACACTCTCGTGGAAAACTACTTCGTTAAAGAAAATGTCATTCAGGCTGGCTATCCTCTGGACATGCGTTATGCTGGTCCTCGTGAAGCTCTGCTGCACGCAACATTCCGTCAGAACTATGGTGTGAACAACCAGATTATTGGTCGTGACCATGCTGGTGTTGGTGATTTCTACGGTATGTTTGAAGCCCAGGAAATCTTTGATAGGATGCCCAAGCCTGCTGATGCTGGCAAACGCCTCCTGTGTGATCCCATGAAGATTGACTGGACCTTCTACTGTGTGAAGTGTGATGGTATGGCTTCCATGCGTACCTGCCCTCATGGTAAGGAAGACCGCGTTATTCTTTCCGGTACAAAACTGCGTAAGATCCTTTCTGAAGGTGGCGAAGTTCCTGATCATTTCGGTCGTCCCGAAGTTCTCGACATCCTGCGTGCCTACTATGCAAGCCTGACCGAAAAGGTTGAAGTCAAGATGCAGCGTGCCGCAGACGGTTCTGTGATGAAATAAGACGTTCGCCTGGCGAATACTATACAAAGAGGAGTACTTATGGTGCTCCTCTTTTTGTATTGAAGAGAACATTATTATTGCAATATTCAGATAATATGTTTTTTCAGCAGTAATAGGCATCAATGCTCTTTGAGGGGAGAGTAGTTTATAGCGGTGCTTTTTGATATTTTTTCAAGAGATGCTTGCATTGGTGGTGAATCAGTCATATTGTATCAGGCGAAAATCTCTTATGAAGGAGGCGTCGCATGGCGCAGAATATTCTGGTAATTGGTGGTGTCGCTCTTGGCCCCAAAGCCGCCTGTCGTTGTAAAAGGCTGATGCCGGAAGCCAATGTAACATTAGTAGACGAAAATGTTTTTATTTCATATGGGGGCTGTGGCCTGCCTTATTATCTCTCAGGAGAAATCAATAATATTGATGATTTGCGAGCAACTCCTTACCATACAATACGGGATGCTGGTTTTTTCGAGCTTATGAAAGGAGTTAAGGTGCGTACACAAACACGCGCCATGAGTATTGACCGTGCGGCAAAAAAAGTGTTGGTGCGCGATGTTGTGAGTGGGCATGAAGAAAGTTTGCCATATGATAAACTGGTAATCGCTACTGGTGCTTCACCGCGTATTCCTGATGTTGGGGGAAGCGAGCTTTCTGGTGTGTACAGTGTCACACGCTTGGAAGCAGCCGAAAGTATCCGCAAGGCATGTGAGCAGGGTAAGGTTTCACAGGCTGTTATTGTGGGTGCTGGTTTTATTGGTTTGGAGAGTGTTGTTGCTCTGGCGGATATGTGGGGCGTATCATGCAGTGTGGTTGAAGTCGCCGATCAGATATTGCCTGGAGTCCTTTCTGCTGATCTGGCACAGATGGCACAGACTGATTGCGAAAAGCATGGCGTTTCTGTGTATACCTCTGAAAAGGTTGTGAGTTTGGAGGGTGAAAATGGTCAGGTTGCGCGGGTTGTGACTGACAAGCGTACTCTGCCTGCCCAATTGGTGATTTTTGCTGCGGGTTTTGTGCCTAATGGTGTGCTGGCACGTGATGCTGGTTTGAATGTTGCGCCATTTGGTGCGATTGAAGTTAATGAGCACATGCAAACGTCCGATCCTGATATTTATGCGGGCGGTGATTGTGTTGCCCTGACACACAAGATAACAGGCAAGACAACCTATCTTCCCCTTGGCTCCATGGCGAACCGTCAGGGAAGGGTCATTGGGAGCAATCTGGCAGGTGCCAGGGAAGCCTTTCCTCCTGTCGTGGGAACATGGGCTGTGAAGCTCTTTGATTTGTCATTTTGTGGTGTGGGTCTGACGGTGGAACGTGCGCGTCGGGAAGGATTTGATGCCGCAGGTGTTGCCGTTGAGCAGATGGACAGGGCGCATTTCTATCCTGAAAGCAATATGATGACGCTGGAATTGGTAGCGGATAAGAAGAGTCATCGCGTATTGGGCATGCAGGGAGTGTGTGTGGCAGGCGATGCGTTAAAAGCGCGTATTGATGCTGTTGCAGGCGTGCTTCAGTATGCTGAGCCGACGTTACTGGATATTTCCAATCTTGAAGTATGCTATGCACCTCCCTTTGCATCGGCAATGGATGTAGTGAATGTCGTTGCCAATGTGGCTGAAAATGTTTTTGCGGGGCGCATGAAGCCCGTGAGTGCCAGAGAATTTGCCGATCTTTGGGCGCAGCGGAAAGAAAATAATGTCTTCTTTATTGATGCACGTCCGCATGGTGGGAGCGCACCGCTCGCTGCAAAGCATCCTGGAGAATGGAATGCCATTTCTTTGGAAGATATCGCGGCGGGCAAGGTCGCAGAGGTACCGCGAGATCGCCCTGTGGCGCTTATTTGCAATACTGGCTTGCGCGCCTATGACAGCCAGCTTTTCCTCGCCCGTCATGGCATTCATGATGTTGTGAATGCTATGGGGGGAATGCAGGCTGTACTGAAAGCAGGGAAGAATATCTAAGACAGTTTTTTTACAAAGAGTGTACAGAAATCTGAAGAGTCTTCTTCACCTGTAGGAAACGTAGAAAAGCCGCATAGTTGTGTATGCGGCTTTTCTACGGATGGAAGACGGATGAGTTTGGAAAATAGAAAAGAAAATTATTCTATGCTTATTACTGTAGAACCTACAGGATCAATAATAGTATTCGGAGATGATGCCTGCAAGACCGCACTGCAACCTCTGCCAGGAGGGGTAGGGAGTGTCCGGCCAATAGAACGAAGCAGTTCTACATTCAAGGTTTGCAGTTTTTCACGTAAGTCTTCACGATATTTCTGCAATTCACGCCCAAGATAAAGAAGAGTCTGCGGGTCAGAGTAAGCATCGTAGCTGAGAGCGTGAAGCTGTTGCATTGTTGTTTTGATATTTTTTTGCAGCGTGCGTATCTGTGGTTCTGACTTTTCAAGAATGCTGCGAGCTGTGGTTTGTTTTTCTTCACTCATATCAGCATACCATGCCCGCCATGTATCCTGCATGACCTGTTTTTTGTTTTTTACTTCCTTGGCAGGAGTCGTTTGTCGCATTGGAGCGACCTCTTCATAAAGCGATTTTTCCTGCGCAAAAGCAGAGACGGAAGGCAAACCTGCGAAAATGCAGGAAAATATAAGTAAGGAGGCGTATTTCATAGTGTCTCCGGAGTAATCTTTAGCAAGATGTATAACAAAGATACAAAAAAGTCATCACTAAAAAAGTCATGCAAAATTTGTGCAAGTTTTTCGCAATATCGTTCTGTACACGATATGGAAGGAAAGATATACTCATTTCATGGCTACACAAACATCACTTTCTGCATCCTCTTCACATTCTTCAACCTCTTCACCTCTTGGCTGGTTTCTTGTTGGGGTTGCTTTGCTTTTGGCATTGATGGTGGGCATGATCTCTGCCTTTTCTGTGGAGCGCAGCGAGGCAACGATGGCGCGCCTTCTTGCCGAAAAAGGCTCATCTCTCATACGGGCTTTTGAGAGTCTTTTGCGTACTGGCTTGCGCAGCCAGGTGGGAATCCGTCTTCAGGTCTTGCTGGAAGAAATGTCTAATAATAAAGACATTTTATTCATCGCTGTAACAATGCCTGACGGGACAATTCTTTCTCATAGCAATCCTACGCGTCTTGGTGAAATCCTTCAGAGGGACGGACAGGAAATGAGCCCGGTAGACATGGAAGCCCTCAATATGGGCGAGGCACCGCAATGGCGCGTTTTCAATATGGAAGGCGTGCGCGCTTTCGTGGTATTTCAACATTTTTCTCCCATCCCTACAGTGGTACCTTCAGGTTTGCCGCAGCCCAATATTTTTTTGGGACTGGATGTTTCACCCTTTGAGATCGCTCGCTCGCGCAATCGAACGCAAACGATTATTTCTGCGTCAGGTATTGTTCTTTTGGGCTTTGCCTGCCTTTTGGTGTTGTACTATGCGCAAAGAGCGCGGGAATCGCGCAGAAAGCAGCGTGCGGCAGAAGGGCAGATCCGCGTTCTGGAAGAAGAGGTGCGGCGGCGGGAAAGACTGGCAGCGGTGGGAACACTGGCTGCTGGTGTCGCGCATGAGATTCGCAATCCGCTCAGTTCCATCAAAGGCTACGCGACCTATTTTGGACGCCTTTTTGAGGAGGGGAGCGAAAATCGGGAGGCAGCGCATGTAATGGTGCGGGAAGTGGACAGGCTGAATCGTGTCATTACTGACCTGATCGGCTTTTCACGCCCGACAGATGTACGCTTGCAGGCGACTTCTCTTAAGGATGTTGTTGATCATTGTGTTCATTTATTGCGCCAGGATGCAGAAAACCGTGGTGTGCATATCCATGTGCAGGTGCCGGCAGACTTTCCTCTTGCGTATATAGATCCTGACCGCCTGGAACAGGCCATTCTGAATCTTTGTCTCAATGCGATTGATGCCATGCCAGATGGAGGCATGATGAGTATTCGTCTGGAGGTGCTGCAACGCCATCTCTTGTTAACTATTCATGATACTGGGGTAGGTATTGCGCCAGAGAGTCTGGCTCAGATATTTACACCATATTTCACGACAAAAGGCCGTGGCACAGGACTCGGTCTGGCGATCGTTTACAAAATTGTGGAAGCGCATGGCGGAGAGATCAGTTGTGCTTCCCGACAGGCAACAGAGCAGATACACGGGGAAACAACATTCTCCATTTATCTGCCAAAGTCCCCGCCTGAAAAGGAGTAACGCATGGGGAAAAGCTGTATTCTTGTTGTTGATGATGATGCCGCACATCGGAGTATGCTGCGGACATTATTGCGTTCATGGGGATATGAGGTGGATGAGGTAAGTGATGGTGATGAAGCCATAGAGGCTGTACATCGCAAGCCATATGAAGCGGTACTGACAGATGTGCGTATGGCGCGTGTGGATGGCATAGCGGCATTGCGTGGCATTATGGAATATAATCCAGCTCTGCCAGTAATTCTTATGACAGCGTATTCTTCTGTGGAAACAGCGGTGGAGGCGTTGCGCATTGGCGCTTATGACTATCTTATCAAGCCTTTGGATTTTGATGCGCTGCACAATGTTCTTATTCGGGCACTGGAACATGCCCGCCTCAGTGTTGAGAACAGGGAATTGCGCCGGCAACTGTCTGAAGTTTCTACTATTCCTGATATTTTGGGGCGCAGCAAGGCAATGCAGGATATGCTGCAAATCATTACTACTGTTGCCCCTACTGAAGCCACTGTACTGATTACGGGGGAGTCAGGCACGGGCAAAGAGCTGGTTGCGCGTGCCCTGCATGCTGGCAGTGCCCGTTCTGCGAAACCTGTGGTCACTGTCAACTGTGCTGCTCTTGCGGAGAATTTGCTGGAATCTGAACTGTTTGGGCATGAAAAAGGTTCCTTCACAGGTGCGGACAGGCGACGGGATGGACGTTTTTTTCAGGCAAATGGCGGGACGCTTTTTCTGGATGAGATCGGAGAAATGCCCTTGCCGCTCCAGGCAAAACTCCTGCGGGCTTTGCAGCAGGGAGAAGTGCAGCGAGCGGGGGCGGATCCGCCCTTATCGGTCGACGTGTGCATTTTCGCTGCGACAGCACGGGACTGGACTGAATGTGTTGGCGCATGGCCGTTTCGGGGACCTTTTTTTTTCTGCCCTTCTGTGTTTACTGTGGAAGTGCCGGCATTGCGGCAGCGCAGTGAAGATATTCCCTTGCTGGCAGCGGCTTTTCTTGAGCGTTTTGCGGTGCGCAATCGCAAGAATCTGAAGGGTTTTTCGCCACAGGCCATGGATGCCTTGTTGCGCTATTCATGGCCAGGCAATGTACGCGAGCTGGAAAATGCGGTTGAGCGTTCTGTGATTTTAAGCATGGGCGAATATGTGACAGAGCGGGAATTGCCTTTGAGTGTTTCCGGTGCGGATGCGGAAGCCTCTTCCCAGGGCACGGAAATGGTGTCATTGGCAGGTATGTCCCTTGACGATTTGGAACGACAAGCTATCTTGGATACATTACAGGATGTTAGCGACAACAAGAGTGAGGCAGCTCGTCGATTGGGTATTACACGAGCCACGCTGCACAGCAAGCTCAAAAAATATGGTTTGGAATGAGGAGCTTGTTATGAGTGTGGATGCTGTAAAAAACTTTGCGGGACGTAGTCAGCAGGAGCGTATAGTTGATTTCTTAAATGAAGTTGGGATGTTGCGGCATACGCCAAGAACTGGATACCAGTTTTTGGGGTCGGGACAGGAGAATGTGGCCGAACATTCTTTTCGTACAGCAGTAATCGGACATGTATTGGCCAGACTTGCTGGGATTGCTCCAGAGCGTGTTGTGTTTTTGTGCCTTTTTCATGATCTGCATGAAGCACGTACTGGCGACTTTAACTATGTGAATCATATGTATAATCATGCTGAATCCCGTGTGGCGCTCACACATGCCACAGCAGGTACAGGCCTTGAGGATGAAGTTCTGAATGGTTTTCAGGAGCTTCAGGACAGTGTGAGTATCGAATCCCGTTTGGCACATGATGCCGATCAACTGGATTTTATTCTGAATCTCAAGGCCGAAAGTGATAAGGGAAATGCTTTTGCCCTGGATTGGCTCGAAAATGCTTGCAAGCGTCTTGTCACAGAGGAAGGGAGATCCCTTGCCAGTGTCATTATGCAAACGGACCATAATTTATGGTGGTATGCAGGAGCAGATCGCTCCTGGTGGGAAAAGCATCGCTAGGCATATGGAAGGAGCTGTTCAAAAATTATACATATGCTCTTTACCTGTGTTCAGAAGTTATACACTTTGGCGTATGTTTCAGGAAGGAAAAAGGAAAACGAAAAAATTGTTTACGGAAAAACAGAATTTTTTTAGTTGGCACGCTCATTGCTATAACTCCAGACAGGTGCCACTGGCACTTTGAGAGAGAAATCATTGAGCTTCTGTAGTTAAGAAGAGTTTTCTATAATATTTTGAGGTACTTATGAAATTGTCTAAAATGTTTTTTGTTCTTATAGCTTGTGGTTTGATTGGTGGCGGTTTGTTCGCCAATGATGTTTCGAGTCAGGATCAAAGACGCCAGATGCCTGCTCCCTGTTACCAGACAAGTCCTCATGGTGCGGGAATGCCTGGCATGATGGCTCCTCCTCGTGGCTATACTCCTGAGCAGCGGGCAAAATACGAAACACTGCAACGCGAATTTCGTGACCGCACCCTGCCTTTGCAGGAAAAGCTTTTTGTGAAGCGCCATGAGCTTGATGCTCTGAAAAAGGCGAGTCCGCTTGATGTGAGCGCCGTGCGTACAGCAGCTTCAGATCTTTTCGCTCTGAGAACGGAAATGCGTAAGGAACTGGACGCTTTCCGTACCAAGATTGAAGAAGAAGTGGGCAGAATTATGCCTCAGAAGCGTCCCGGCAAGCGTCCTGTGGAACAATAATTGCAATAGTTATAACAACTGTCATCCAACAGTGATCCAAAATCTCCAAATGCATAATGAAGCCTCCTCCACGCTTTGTTAGCAAAACATCCTCCTCCTAGCAGCCACCGTATCGGACGGTGGCTGCACCCTTTTAAAGCAAAAAACAAGTTTTCGAAGAGAAGCTCCCCTCTTCTCTTCGTTCCCCATCGACAGGGTTAGTCCCTGTATCCCCCCCTTGAAAAAGGACCTCGGCAAATGTGCTGAGGTCCTTTGCTTTTCTGGAAATAATGAGATTATGCTCAGAGTATTTTCCCCTTATTTAGGGAAGACGTTATTGCGCGCGTTTTTGAGATAGTCAGTCCAGACTGAAATAAATTTCGTCATGTTCATGCCACTGTACTGTTGCCTGTGTAACACCTATCTGCTCCCAAAGAGGGGCTAGTGAGCGTTTTTCACCCCAAAAAAATCCCTGACAGCGTTTGGGAAGAGAAAGAAATGTGATGCGCTGCCTGTGCGTAGCCTCGATAATATAGTGATACAGAGCGTGAGCCTGCACCAGCGCTCCCAGTGCAGGGTGGAAGGGGCCAGCCAATATCGCATCCACAAGATTTTTTTCTGGTGCGAGCCCCATACGGATGACAGGTGTTTGGCTTTGCAGTGTGAGCAGCCAGCCTTCGGCGAGAGTCTGTATTGTTTCTTCCAAAGACCAGGGTGTATACTTTTTTTCCTGCCACATGCGGGCAAGTTCTGTGTTCTCAATCACAAGGCAGGGGTAAAAACGCAGAAAATCAGCGCCAAGCTCCAATGCCAGGCGAATGTCCTGGAGGAAGTCCTGAGCGCATGTTCCAGGCATGGCAGGCATAAGCTGAACACCAAGCCGCAAGCCGGCATCTTTAATGAGAGTACAGGCATGCAAAGCGTCTTCTTGAGTATAGTACCGGCGTACCGAATGAAGAGCCTGTGTTGCAAAGCTTTGAATTCTTTTCAAATTCCGAGAACATCACCACCTTAGCATCTACAAGTGCGTTAGGG
>CAMTOM010000022.1 GCA_947074125.1 uncultured Desulfovibrionaceae bacterium | reverse complement strand
GGGGGTGCAGGGGATTCAATTCCCTGCCAGGGGGTCTGGGGGACAGCGTCCCCCATCTTTCCCCCCTACCTTCTCCCCCTAGAACTCAAATACGCTGTCCAGATCCGCTTCAGTGACGTCAAATGTCGTGTTGTGCGGAGGGAATTTTTCACGTGAAAAGTAGAGAGGCAAACGATCATGAACCTGTGTGAAACCTGCTGCGGCATTAAAGGCGCGTTCCTGCTTCAGGATGCTTTTGCCCAGCGCGACAACATCATCGCCTGTCATGTTCAGATCATACATGGCGTTCATGGTTTCTACGAGCGCCTGGAAGGTGTCGGACTGATCCAGAATCGCAAAGGCGACAAAGAGACAGTAGCCGCTGGCATCAATGGCTGCCGTGGCGATTTGGAGATCACGCGAGGTTGCGGCCTGGCCTTGAGCTGCCAGGGGATCTGTTTTTCCGCCACAACCAAGAATGTTGGGGGCTACGGCATATCCTGCGGTATGGTCAGCGCCTTGTGTCGTTGTGGCGTAGGTAACGCCCACGCCTTTAACGGCGCGAGGGTCATAGGCGGGCATGGCCTGTCCTTTGACGACAGGAGCGCGTTCGAGTCCGAAGCAGCGGGCTGTGGTTGCGGTGCCGGCACCGAGAATACGCCCGATGGGAGTGCCTTTGCCCATTTCGTGTACCATTTCAATACAGGCTTTGGCATCGCCCCATTTGATGTAGCCTGCTTCCATGAGAACGCCCAGTGTGGCACCCGTTTCGATAGTATCAAAGCCGTAATCATCTTCGAGGCGGTCGAGCAGGATAATACTGTCGAGATCGCTTATTTCGCAGTTGGCACCGTGTGACCAGACGGTTTCGTATTCTGGCTGCTTGGAGACAAATTCGCCTTTTTCGTCCACACAGATACCGGAACATTTCATAACACAGCCACGATGGCAGCCGTGTGTGGGATTGCCGCCGCGTTTTTTCTGGATTTCAACCATAGTTTCGGCACAGATCTTGTCGGCACCTTCAAAGCGTCCTCTGCTGAAGTTGCGTGTGGGCAGTCCGCCGGCTTCATTCAGGATATTGACCAGGACGTTGGTTCCGTAGGTAGGGAGACCCTGTCCGGTAACGGGGTGACGCTTCAGACCTTCTGCGAAAGCTTTTACAGAAGTTTTGAATGCGGCGTCATTTTTAGGTTTGCGAATGGGAGCTGTGCCGCGAGGATCAAGAACAATGGCCTTGATGCCTTTTGAACCCATGACAGCGCCAACGCCGCCACGTCCTGCATGACGGGTTGCACGTCCTTCGGGGTCGGTGAAGCAGATGGTGGAGTTGCACATGCGCATTTCACCCGCTGTGCCGATGGTGACATAGCCCAGTTCCATGCCGTACTGTTCCTGAAGTTTGGCGACTGCGGGATAGTTGGGAAGCATGCGCAGTTCATTGCATGTTTCGATGGTGACGCCATCTTTGTTGATAATGATTTTGTACAGATCATCATTCTGGCGTTCGCCTTCAATAATAATGGCGGCATAGCCCAGTCTGGCCATATATTGCCCGCCGGTACCACCGGAGTTTGATTCTTTGATTGTGCCTGTTAAAGGGCTTTTGCAGCCAACAGAAATACGACCGGAAGAAGGTGCGGCTGTACCAGCCATCATGCCTGGAGCGAAGACCAGTTTATTTTCGGGGCCAAGAGGGTGGCAGGTCGGAATGACTTCTGTGGCGACAACGGCAGTTGTCATGGCACGGCCACCAAGTCCGGCGTAGGTTCCGAGTGATTCGGTAGTGGCGCTAGGGCCACCGGCAGCGGCAACATTGATACGCAAGATTTTATCCATGGTCTTCCTCTCAATACAGATAGTAGTAAGCCGAAATGAAGATGCTGTTTCTTCGATGCGGCGGCAATTTGTTTGGACTGTATCACAATATCTGATAGTGGCAATATGTATTCTTTTGCATAACAGGCGGCGCATTTCTGTATTGTAAGGTATTTGGGGGGCTGGTGGGAAGTGTCTCTATGAAATGCAAAAGATACAGATATACCTTGTTTGTGCAGAGATGTTGGTTGTGAACTGGAAAATAATTGAATTGTGTGGTGCGTTTGCGTGCGCATCATGCGTTGTGTGGAATATAATGAAAAATACCATGCCAATTGGCATGGTATTTTTTTACGACAGAGATCAGAGCAGGTATTTTGTGGGTAAATGGGAGTTAGAAAATATTCTTCAGGTAGCGAAATGCGGTAAAAAGCAATACGGCTGTTAGCAAGTACTTGATAGCGCGGGCGGGCACGTACTTTTGGAGGCGTGCGCCACAATAAATGCCTGCCATGCCGCCGATGCCCAGTAAAAAGCCCAGTAGGAAATCCGGTGCGATGGCAACATCAGGGAAAAAGGGTGCGATGGCCATGTAAAAAATGACGGCAGTCAGGGAGGTCATAAACGTGCCAAGAAGCGCAGCTCCCGCAATGGTATGCACAGGCAGACCAAAAAAGCTCACCAGAAAAGGAGCGATGATGGCGCCGCCGCCAATGCCATAGATACCGCCAACAATGCCCACAATGAAAGTGAGTAGCAGCACACCACGAGTAGAGAAAGAATATTCCTCACCATTAAAGGTATAGCGTACTTTTTGAAGATTCCATTCTTGCAGTTCGACATGAAAGGGAGTCGAACCATTTTTTACTCCAGCCTTACGGGAGCCTTGTGCCTTTAGTAAATCACGAAGCATGCGAATTGCGATGTAAAGAAGCACACAGCCTGCAAAAATCTTGAAGAGTCGTGGATCGGGCAGGCACGTAACGCGAATCAGCGCACCAATGAAAACTCCAGGCAGTGTTCCCACAATAACGGCAAGACCCAAAGGCCAGAGCATACGTTGCTCACGGGTGAAACGCCAGACACCTGCTGGCGTGGCGACAACATTGAAAAACTGATTTGTCGCACTGACGGAAGGGTTGACGTAGCCCAGAAAAGACATCTGAAATGGGAGCAGCAAGAAAGCGCCAGAAATACCCCCCATAGAGGTAAACACAGAAACACAAAAAGCAGCCAGAGGAGGAATGAGAGGATGGCATTCAATGCCGGCTGTGGGGAAATACATAACAGCCTCCTGAGTTGAGGTATCCGTTCTCTTTGTCACGAATATAGTTAAAATCGTGACTTTTGCAAGTCCTTTTTTTCACTAGTTCAAGGCGGGTTGATATGGAGGAAGACTCAAGAGAAGAGTTGCCAGTGTATACAATACGCCGTATAGTGGTTTTTTCGTGGCAGGAATGGAGCATTTTTCTCGGCAGCTTTCTGATTGGAGCGCGTATGTTAGCTATTCTGGACTATAAGGCTGGGAATCAGACCAGTGTGCGTCGTGCCCTGGAGTATTTGGGAATCCCTTGCAGCATTACCGCGAACCCTGTCGTGCTGGCAAGTGCACAGGGCATTATTTTTCCTGGAGTGGGAGCCGCTGGGCAGGCCATGGGGCATCTGCAGGCTTCCGGTCTTGATGCGGTATTGCGTGACGCTGTTGCGCGAAAGCAGCCGCTGCTGGGCATTTGCCTTGGATGTCAGATATTGCTGGAGCAAAGTGAGGAAAATGATGTGCGCACTCTGGGCATTCTGCCCGGGCGCTGTCGCCGTTTTTCTCCTGATATGCGGGATGAGGATGGCAGTGCGATACGTATCCCCCATATGGGCTGGAATGCGTTGCGTTCGCGTACAGATAGCCGCCTGTTTGCGGGCATTCCTTCCGATGCGGAATTTTATTTTGTCCATAGCTATTATGTAGAGACATCGCCGGAGTACGTTCTTGCCACAACATCTTATGGACAGGAATTTTGTTCTGTCTATGGACGCGACGGTCTCTGGGCGACACAATTCCACTTGGAAAAAAGTGGTGCACCAGGTTTGCGGATGCTGCGCAATTTTTATGACTACTGCCAGGAGGTTGCCCCATGCTGAGCAAGCGTGTGATTCCCTGTCTGGATGTCCGTAATGGACGTTTGACGAAAGGGGTGAAGTTTGAGGGCAATGTTGATATTGGTGACCCTGTGGCAACTGCGCGCCGCTACTATGAAGAAGGAGCCGATGAGATTGTCTTCTACGATATTACGGCTTCTCATGAAGCCAGAGGGATTTTTATTGATGTCGTCGAAAGGGTAGCTTCGGAGATATTTATCCCCTTTTCCGTTGGTGGCGGTATTTCCTCTGTGCAGGATATGCGTGCGGTCTTGCTGGCGGGAGCAGAAAAAGTCTCCATCAATTCTGCTGCTGTCAAAACTCCAGAGCTTATCAGTAATGGCGCTGCTGCGTTTGGCTCGCAGGCGATTGTTGTTGGTATGGACGTTTTGCGGGTTCCTGTGAGCCAGAAAATCCCTTCAGGCTATGAAGTCGTGATCCACGGTGGACGCCGCCCCATGGGACTGGATGCCCTTTGGTGGGCTCGCTACTGTGAACATTTGGGGGCAGGAGAGCTTTGCATCAACTCTATTGATGCTGATGGTACCAAGGACGGATATGAACTTGTGCTGACACGTATGATAGCAGAAGCGGTGAGTATTCCTGTGATCGCCAGTGGCGGTGCTGGCAATCCGCAACATATGTATGAAGCCGTGGCGCAGGGAAAAGCTTCGGCGGCTTTGATTGCCTCCATTGTGCATTATGGAGAGTATACCATCCGCCAGTGCAAGGAACATATGGCCGCTTGTGGTGCTAAAGTTCGCCTTGGCTGGTAATGATATGTGGAAAATGCTGGACGGGGCTGTATTTTTTTTGTAGCTTCCGTAGGTCATATTTCTGATTTTTATTAAGGAGAGCCGCATGGCACATAAAAAACTTGAACGCAAAAAAGAACTGGACCGTCGTCGTAAGCGCCGTGAAGAGCGCCTGAAACAGCGTATTCGTGACGCCAAGGCTGCGAAGTCACGCTAGTGTTTTGCTGAATATTCTCTCCCTACGGAGAGATGTGTTGCTGAGGCCGTTGTCAGGCGGGGCATACGTATTGTATGGCTTGCCTTTGGCGGCCTTTTATTTGTATCTATGTCTTGTCCTCGTGAGATACGTTTTGTGCTCGCGGGATAACGCAAAGCAGGATTATTTTCATGCCTATTTATGAATATCAGTGTACAGGCTGTCAGCTTGTTTTTGAGGAGTGGCGCAAAGCTTCAGAAATGACTGAAGAATGTGTCTGCCCCCAATGTGGCGCATCCGCAACGCATATTCTGTCACAGACAGCCTTTGTATTGAAAGGTGGTGGCTGGTATGTGAGTGATTACGGTTATCGTAAAAATATTAAAGAAGACAGCGCCGATACGCCAGCGGCATCCTCTTCCTCGCAGGCTCCTGCCCCCGCTGCCTCAAGTGATTCTTCTACTGCGCCTGCCGCTTCTGCTGCTGTGGCGTCCACATCTTCTGCAGGAGAAGCCAAGACCACTGCTACTGGTGGTTCCTGTTCCACTTCTGCTTGCGCGAACCCCTAATTTGTGAGGACTGCATGATCGAACGCTATACCCGACCGGAAATGGGGCGTATCTGGACGTTTGAACACCGCTACCATGCCTGGCTGCAAGTGGAATTGGCTGTTTGTGAGGCCTGGTGTGAAGCCGGGCGTATTCCTGAAAGCGCTATGGAAGTCATTCGGGAAAAAGCGGCTGTTGATGTGGATCGCATTCTGGCTATTGAGGAAGTGACGCGTCATGATGTGATCGCTTTTTTGACAGCTCTGGAAGAAAAAGTGGGGCCTGAAGCGCGCTTTATCCACCTGGGCTGTACGTCATCTGATATTGTGGATACGGCAAACGCTCTTCTTTTACAGGAATCAGGCGCCTTGCTGATTAAAGGCATTGAACGTCTTCTCCTGAGTTTGCGCACGCTCTCTTTTGCCTGGAAAGGGCATATCTGTATGGGGCGGACGCATGGTATCCATGCCGAGCCTACCAGCTTTGGCTTGAAAATGGCAGGCTTTTATGCCGAATTTGCCCGTCATCTGGAGCGTGTTCGCAATGGTATTGCGGCGGTGCGTGTGGGCAAAATTTCAGGTGCGGTGGGAACATACGCCTTTCTTGATCCTGCAATTGAAGCGCGAGCACTGTCTTTGCTTCACCTTGAGGTTGATCCGCACTCCACACAGATTGTTCAGCGTGACAGATACGCGCACTTTTTTACTTCGCTGGCTTTGCTTGCGGGGGGGGTTGAACGCTTGTGTGTGGAATTGCGTCATTTGCAGCGTACTGAAGTGCTGGAAGTGGAAGAGGGTTTTCGCAAGGGACAAAAAGGTTCTTCTGCAATGCCGCATAAAAAGAATCCGATTTCTGCGGAAAATATGGCAGGACTTTCACGCTTGCTGCGCACTAATGCCGTGGCCTCAATGGAAAATCAGGCTCTCTGGCATGAACGGGACATCAGTCACTCTTCTGTGGAGCGGGTAATTATGCCTGATTCCACCATCCTTGCGGATTATGTTTTGCACCGTCTGGCCTCCTTGCTTGATTCTTTGGTGGTCAAACCTGAGAAAATGCTCAAAAATATGGAACACTCCCTGGGGCTTTATTTCTCACAGCGCGTGTTGACGGCTCTGGTAGATACCGCAATGCCACGACAGCAGGCATATGAGCTGGTGCAAGGCTGTGCCATGCGCAGTTGGGAAACACAGCGCTTTTTTCCCGATCTTGTGAGAGAAAATCAGGAAATAACCACTCGCCTGGACGCTGCACTTTTGGATGATCTCTTTGATCCTGAATACTATTTGCAGTATGAAAACGTCATTTTTGAGCGGATATTTGATACAAAAAGCTAGAGAATGTGTTTTTGTCGAACATCACATGGCGACAAGGAGAGAGTATTATTATGGAATTAAAACGTCGTCTTGCGCGATTGCTGGTCGAAAAATCCTACCGTGAGGGGGATTTTACCCTTTCATCTGGTCGCAAAAGTGATTACTATTTTGACTGTCGTGTAACAGCACTGCACCCTGAAGGTGCGTGGCTTATTGGCTCACTTTTTACGCAGCTACTGGCTGGTATGGACGTGAAAGGCGTTGGCGGCATGAGTCTTGGGGCTGATCCTCTGGTCTCGGCCACAACGGTACTGTCTTATGAGGCAGGTCGTCCCCTATCTGGACTGCTGGTGCGTAAGGAAGCCAAGGGGCATGGTACCGGACAATTTGTGGAAGGTCTGGGTAACTTTCAGCCTGCTGATCCTGTTGTGATGCTGGAAGATGTCGTGACAACGGGTGGATCACTCCTGAAAGCCTGTCAGCGTGTACAGGATGCAGGACTGACCATTGTGGGCGTCTGTGCTATTTTAGATCGTGAAGAAGGGGGACGTGAAGCCTTGCTGGAAGCGGGCTTTACGTTGCAGGCGCTGTTTACGCGCAAGGAACTTGTAACGTTGGCGAGGTAAGTCATGAAAAGGGGCCTGTTATCGGGTCTGCTCTTTGCTGCCACTATCGCTTCTGTGGGGGGCGGAGCGGTTGAAAGCAGTGCGGCAGCAGGGTGGACTGCTTCTGTTGTACAGGAGGGGGGACCATCTTCAATGGTTGTAGTGGATAAAAAAGACCAGAGATTTTTCTACTACGAAAAAGGTCAGAAGCTGCAACTCAAACGTGAGTGGGAATGTTCAACTGGCAAGGTTGAAGGTGACAAAATTAAGCGCGGTGACTTGCGTACGCCAGAAGGTGTTTATTTTGTCAAAAAGCGTGTTGAGGAAAAACTTGATTTCGATGAGTACGGTAGCGCCGCTTTTGCGCTGAACTATCCTAATCCTGTAGATATTTTACGGGGCAAAACTGGCTCTGGCATATGGATTCACAGCAAGGGAAAAGGCATCACGCCGCGTGATACCCGTGGATGTGTCGCTATTGGTCTGGAAGAAATCAGTGAATTGGGTCCCAAAATCTGCCCTGGCATGCCTGCGGTATTCGCGCAACGTGTTGCATCGGTGCCAGCCCTTGCTGATGATGGAACCCGCGCGCATCTGCAAAAGTTGATGGAAGCATGGTCGGGCGCGTGTGCCAGTCGTTCGGACAGGATGTTTGAATTTTACAACCAGCAGGCTTATGGCAGAAGTTCTGGAAAGTCATTTAAAAACTTCCGTGCTGCACAGAAAAAAGCTTTTGCAGGTTTGGAGTGGATGCGTATCTATAACCGTCCTGTGTATGTCCTTGAAGGGCCTGGTTACTGGGTATCCTGGGCAGAGCAGTATACGCTGACCCCCAAAGGCACAACAGAGGGTACTCGTCGTCTGTACTGGCAGAGAAACAGTGCGGGTGAATTCCGTATTGTCGGCATGGAATGGGAACCACAGGATCTGGGTATGGAAGCAGATGTCAAGTCTGGTGCCGTCAAAGATACTGGTGAAGCCTGGCGTGCCAAGGGCGGTGGTCGTACCAGCCTTGTTTTCCGTACGGTGCCTTCCAAGCCTGGATATGCCAAGCCTGGTTCGCCCAAGATGATTCGTGATGACAAGCGAATGGTAAATCTGGAGTACTCTACTGATGCCGTTCTGGAAGCGGTTGGTGAATGGGTGCGCAAGCGTCCTGGTGTGACGGTAAGCAACGTTGCTGTGTGGCATGTGCCTTATGGGGTGCGTGTGCAGATGTTTGAGCAGGAGCACACCGCCACTGGTCTTGTTCAAGGCAAGCGTGGCTTGATACTGGCTCAGGAGAATGGGCGTTGGACTGTTGTTTCTGAAGACTGGAAACCATAGTTTTTCTTGTTATATGAAATAATAAAAAGCCCCGCATTGCGGGGCTTTTTCAGTATCTTAGGGGAGCCAGTATGTGGAACAATTGCTGTAAGCCTTCTTTGTTGCAAGCCGTTAAAAATTGAATTGCAGTTGCATGCCAACTCCGGGATTGATGGAATCACCCTGTCCATAGTTACTGTGATCTTTGGAATCATAGATGATTTCTGGACCACCGCTGATGGTAAGATTGTCTTCCTGGTAAACAGCAGCACCTCTGACGCGATGTACACGATCACGGTAGAGTGATTCACCGATATGTATCTGCTCGCCACCATGCCAGTCGCGGCTCTCATCCACGGCATCGCCTGTAATGTTTACAATATTCTGGCGTGTATTCTTTTTCTTCTGTCGTTTCTTCTGATTGGCTGCGCGCAAAGCTCTTTGTATCACTGTTGCGGTATCTTTGTTCGTTTCCAAAGTGCCACTACGCATTTGAGCGCGAACTGAAATGTCAGAGGATGTCATGCCATCTTTATAAATGTTCTGCTTATGCGTATTGTACTCTGGAAAGAGCCATTCCTGTGCGGAGTGTGATACGGCATTTTGTGAAGACTGAGTATGGGCAGGATTGTTTTCTTTTACTTTCTGCTCATGAAGTGCTTTGGGGGAGTGTGCTTTTGTGGATTTTGAGGCGTTAGTGGAGACAGAAGCTGGCGCATGTGTCATCACGGGAGATGACGCATACGCCAGCGTTATATGAGCACAAAGTGCAAGCGCTCCTGCGAAGGCGCAATATGCGGAAGCGGACAGTCTCATAGCAAACTCCTTTCCTTAAGGTAATCCACAAGGAAGGGGGAATGTCAAGATTTCTTTTGCTCTAAAATGCGACCTGCTCCAAAGGCTTTTGTGATGAAGGTGGCTGTTGTGTTACACTTTGCACCAGTTTTTCTGTTTTGACGATGGGAAAATCTACAGAAAAATCTTTTGCCTGCCATCCTCCCCCCAAAGCCATGCACATATCAACAACAGCCGAAAGGCGCGTGTTCATTGCGGATGTGTAATTCATTTCTGCTGCGAACAGTTGACGTTGTGCGTCTAAAAGAGAGAGGTAATCTGAATATCCATTGTCATATCTGAGCTTTGCCAGATCCATTGCTTTACGCAAATTGGCAATTTGATACTGATATGAGTCAACAATGGCGGCAGATTCTTTCTGGAGCGAAAGTGCTGTACGCACATCCTCGAAAGTGGATTGTATAGTTTTACGATAGTTGGCGATAGCGACTTGCTTTTGAGCCTCAGCATCCTTCAGGTTATACCAGTTGCGCCCAAAGTCCAGAATAGGCAAACTCGCGCTCGCTCCATAAGAGAAGGTTGCGGCTGGGCCTGTGAAAAGGGAACCAAAAGCCGCACTGGCTGTTCCCAGCACACCTGTTAGGGAAAGAGATGGGAAGAATTCTGCGCGGGCAACACCAATATTGGCGTTACGTGCTTTTATCAGGAATTCGGCAGCCTGAATGTCAGGACGTTGCAAGAGTATTTCTGAAGGGAGACCCTCTGGCAGAACAGGGGGCGCAGGCATATCTTCTATGGTGCGTCCTCTGCTGACATGCCCTTTCAGTATTTCTGCTGGGGAGCGTCCAAGGAGTGTCGCCAGAGCGCCTTCAGCCTGTTCCCGTGCAGCTTGTGTATTGTGGATCTGAATGCGAGCTGTTTCTGCTTCTGCCCGCATATTGCTGAGCGTCATCGCATCAATTTCACCTGCTTTAAACTGTAGATCATAGATCCGCAAACCTTCTTCCCGTACTTTGAGTGTACGTTCGGCAACGCTTTGCTGCAAATCAAGCGAGAGAAGCGTGAAATATGCTTTAGCAGTAGCACCAGCAACTGAGAGCCTGGAGGCCTCATAACCGAGTGCTGTATTCAGCAGCATATCTGTGGAGACAGTGCGCTGATTGCGGATTTTACCCCACAGATCAAGTTCCCAGGAAGCGTTGAAGCTAAACTCTGTCTGATAAATGCCGCGTTGTGTAATATCAGGCTCAGATGATGAGCTTTGTGTACTGTGGCTACCACTCTGCTTGGATGCGATTGAAGCAATCTGCTTTGCCATGGCAGCAGATGATTTTGCCGAGGCTGTACGTAGGGAGCTTGCGGCATTATACGTCTGTCCATTGCCAAGAACGGTGGGGAAGAGCGCTGATGTTGCTGTTCCCACTTGTGCCGCCGCAGAGTCAATGGCGGAGAGTGTTGCTTCCAGAGCCTGATTGTTGGTGAGAGCTTCTGCAATAAGTGCTGTCAGTACAGGATCATTAAAGCGAGACCACCAGTCTCGTGTGAGCGGAACATGGTCGTGTGCGAGAGCTGCAGTCCATTGTTGCGGTAATACCTGATCTGGACGCTGTTAGTTTGGTGCCAGCGAACAACCCGTCAGGCAAAGACATAGTAGAGGCACAAGT